>JAZSMG010000157.1:0-7098 GCA_045535775.1 Christensenellaceae bacterium
TGGGGACCACCGCAAATTTCCTTACTGAATTCGCCCATGGTGTAAACCTTAACCTTATCGCCGTACTTGCTATCGAATAAACCGATAGCGCCTTGAGCCTTAGCTTCTTCAACGGTCATTTCTTCCATTATAACCTCAACGTCTGCCTTGATAGCTTCGTTAACTAGTTTTTCTACCTCTGCAATTTCTTCTGCAGTCATAGGTCTGCCAAAGTTAAAGTCAAAACGTAAACGTTCAACGGTAATGTTAGAACCGCGTTGGCTTACTGAAGGATCTAATACCTTTCTTAACGCAGCCTGCATTAGGTGGGTTGCGGTGTGAAGATGAGCGGTTGCTTCACTGCTATCTGCAAGACCGCCTTTGAATTTTTGTTCTGCCCCGGCAGAAGACTTTTTCTGGTGTTCTGCAAATGCATTCTTATAGCCTTCTACGTCTACTTCCTTACCCTGTTCCTTTGCAAGCTCTTGCGTCATTTCTAGGGGGAAGCCGTAGGTATCGTATAAACGGAATGCAGTTTTGCCGGGGAATACGTCGCCGGGAATATGACTGATTACCTTATTGAATTCCTTTAAGCCGTCTTCTAAAGCCTTACCGAACTTTTCTTCTTCCTTATCTAATTCGGTGTAAATTCTATCTTCGTTTTGCTTAAGCTCGGGGTATACGTTTGCATACTTTTCAACGTAGCAAGCAGCAATATTTCTTAGGTTACCGCCGGGTAAGCCGATTTGACGTGAGAAGCGAACTGCACGTCTTATTAAACGTCTTAAAATATATCCTTGGTCTACGTTAGAAGGAACTATTCCCCTATAATCGCCAAGCATAAAGGTTGCAGTTCTCATGTGGTCAAGAATAATTCTAAACGCTCTGGTTTCTTCGGGGTTTTCGCCGTAGGTTTTACCGCTTAATCTTTCTATTTCTGCCTTTGCGCCCTCAAATAAGTCTGTATCGTAAACGCTGGGCGTTCCGTTAATAGTGCAAAGAGTTCTTTCTAAGCCCATACCGGTATCTACGTTGCGTTGAGCAAGCTTAGTATAAGTACCGTCCTCGTGGCGATAGAACTGCATAAATACGTTGTTCCAAATTTCTAAATATCTACCGCAATCGCAAGCGGGATCGCAGTTTTCACAGCAGGGCTCCTGATCTCTTATAATAAACATTTCGGTATCGGGACCGCAAGGACCGGTTTTGCCTGCAATCCACCAGTTATTCTTCTTGGGCAAATAGAAGATATGATCCTTTGCAATACCGCATTCTTCCCAAACCTTAGCGCTGTCTTCATCACGGGGAGCGTCCTCGTCGCCTGCAAAAACGGTTACTGCTAAACGATCGGGTGAAATACCTAAGTATTCTTCGCCGGTTAAGAATTCATAGCTCCACTTAATTGCTTCGTGGTTAAAATAATCACCTAGAGACCAGTTACCAAGCATTTCAAAGAAGGTGCAGTGAGATAAATCGCCCACCTCGTCTATATCGCCCGTTCTAACGCACTTTTGAACGTCAGTTAGTCTGTTACCTGCAGGGTGCTTTTCCCCTAAAAGATAGGGAACTAGGGGGTGCATGCCTGCCGTTGTGAATAATACCGAAGGATCGTTTTCGGGTATTAAGCTTGCAGAAGGGATAATTGCGTGCCCCTTAGATTGGAAAAACTTTAAATATTTTTCTCTTAATTGTTCGCTAGTTAATTTTTTCATCTTTATATACCTTCGTTTTTCTTATTTCTTGATTAGTTTTTTGCTTTGATTACGCAACCTTCTCTTGTGATTAGCACGGTGTAGCCCATGCAATCTATTTTAGCGCGAATTGCGTCTGCCGTTTGATAATCCTTTACCTTACGCGCTTCTTGCATCTGCTCTGCTAAAGCAGTTACTTCCGCAGGGATTTCCGCCTGCTTTTCGCCGTATTTTTCAACGAATTCTTCAGGAACGGAAGTAAATAAGCCAAGTAAAGAATAGGTTTTGATAATTTGATTTATGTCTGCGCCTGCGCTTAAATCGCCTGCGTTGATTTTTGATTTAATTCTCTTAAAGTAAACGAATAGATTGCTTATTGCAACGGCGGTGTTAAAGTCGTTATCCATAGCTTCGTTAAACTCGTTTTCTATAACGGGACTTTCGCCTGCAATTTGTATTCCCTTTTTCTTAGCGGAAATAATTACGCCGTAAAATTCCGCAAGGTGCTTTTCGGCATCAGGGAAAAGGTTATCGGTTACGTTTATATCTGCCCTGTAGTTTGTAGATAAAAGAGCAAATTTAACCGTTTCGTGCGAATACCTATCTAATAAGTCCTTTAAGAAAAGGCTGTTGCCAAGCGACTTACTCATCTTTTGGCCGTTTACCTTAATAAGTCCGTTATGCACCCAGAAGTTTGCAAAGGTCTTACCCGTTAACGCCTCCGTTTGAGCAATTTCGTTTTCGTGGTGGGGGAAGATTAAATCCCTACCGCCACCGTGAATATCAATGGTTTCGCCAAACGCCTTTTTATTCATGGTAGAGCATTCTATATGCCACCCGGGTCTACCCTGCCCCCAAGGTGATTCCCAATAGGGCTCGCCGGGTTTCGCGGACTTCCATAAAGCAAAGTCTAAGGGATTTTTCTTTTCTTCGTCGTTATCTATACGAACGCCGTTTTTAGCATCCTCTAAATTTCTGTGTGATAGCTTACCGTATGAGGGGAAGCTTTCAACAGAGAAATACACGTCACCGTTTTTGGTTGCGTAAGCGTGTCCCTTTTCTATTAAGGCAGAAATGAACGCAATAATATCATCAATACTTTCAGTTGCCTTAAGCCAGATATCCGGATCGTCAACGCAAAGCCTTGCCATTTCCCTATCTATTACCTTTATCATTTCCTTAGCGTACTCTTCTGCAGGAATACCGGTTTCGTTAGACTTTGCTATAATCTTATCGTCTACGTCGGTATAGTTTCTTGCGTAGGTTACGTCGTAGCCCTTTTTAACCAAATACTTACGCATAATATCGTAAATGAGCGCTTGGTATGCGTGCCCGATATGCGCTTCACCGGAAACGGTGATACCGCAAGCATACATTCTTACCTTGTTGCCTTCTAGTGGTATAAATTCCTGTTTTTTCCCGGTAAGTGTGTTATAAATCTTCATATATTCTCCAACGGCGAAAGGTAAAACTGCCTTCTCGCCCATTATAATATTATACTACAAGTATGTATTTTAACATACTTTTAACGCTTTTGCAATTATTTTTAATTGAGTTTGAGTTTATTGCCCTATTTTTTATTGCAAATTTCGTAAAAATACATTATACTAAAAGAAAAAAGACGTGTTTGCGCCCAAAATTTACTTTTTAGCGCAAAAAGGTATTACTATGTTAGACGTAAAGAAAATTATTGAAAACCCCACTCTTATCCAAGAACGCCTTGCTAAAAAAGGTCACAACGTTGACTTTAGCGAGCTTTTAGCTTTAGACGCAGAAAGAAAGGAAATTATTCTTTCTGTAGAAAGCATGAAGGCAGAAAGAAATAAAGTTTCTGCTGATATTCCCCGCCTAAAAAAGGCAGGCGAAGACGTTGCACCTATTTTTGCCAACATGAAAAAGCTTGGCGAAAAAATTGCAGAGCAAGACGCTAGATTAAACGTTGTTAACGAACGTATTTTTGATATCGTTGCTTCACTCCCCAACCTTCCCGATGAGGACTTACTTGCCGACGAAAAGGAAAACAATCAAGTTGTTAAGGTTTACGGCGAAAAGCCCAACTTTGACTTTGAAGCTAAAAACCACGTTGATCTTTGCACCGCTTTAAACCTTATCGACTACGAACGCGGCGTTAAGCTTGCAGGTGGCGGTCATTGGTTATACCGCGGTGAGGGTGCAAGACTTGAATGGGCGCTTTTAAACTTCTTTATTAGCGAGCACTTAAACGACGGTTACGAATTTATTCTTCCCCCTCACATGCTAGGCTATAACGCAGGCTTTGGCGCAGGTCAGTTCCCCAAATTTACTGAAGAAGTATTCTGGGTTGAAGGCGAGGATGAAGATAGAAAGAAGGGCAAATTTATGCTTCCCACCGCAGAAACTGCGTTAGTTAATATGTACGCCGGCGAAATAGTAGATGAAAGCAAGCTTCCTATGAAGTTCTTCGCATACACCCCCTGCTACCGTAAAGAAGCAGGTAGCTACCGTGCAGAAGAAAGAGGTATGATTCGCGGTCACCAATTCAACAAGATAGAAATGGTACAGTACGCTCATCCCGAACATTCTATGAAGGCGTTTGAAGAGCTGGTTGGTAAGGCTTGCTCACTTATGGATAAGCTTGGATTACACTTTAGATTAAGCAAGCTTGCCGCAGGCGACTGCTCTGCTTCTATGGCAAGAACTTACGATATTGAAGTTTGGATTCCTTCTATGGGCATCTACAAGGAAGTTAGCTCCGTTTCTAACGCAAACGATTACCAAGCAAGAAGAAACAACACCAGATACCGTGATTCTAAGACCGGCAAGCCCGAATACTTACACACCCTTAACGGTAGCGGTTTAGCAACCTCTCGCGTATTCCCTGCTCTTATTGAACAGTACCAAAATGCAGACGGTTCTATCACCATTCCCGAAGTATTAAGACCTTTTATGGGCGGTCAAACGGTTATTAAGCTATAATTAAAATTCAAGGGCGTAGCGCAAAATGGGTGATGTTCTTAACGGAGAATTTTAAAAAACTGTTAAGTGCAAGCATCGCATTTGTCTAGTCAAATGCAAAATGGGCTAAGCCCAAACCCTTATACAAACAGAAAGAGAGCAAGAGTACAAGGATAAAATCCTTATATTCTTGCTCTATTTGCTTTATTGATAAATTGATGCTGACGCATCATGAATTGGCTTTGCCATGAATTCTCGCTTCGCTCCATGAATTGAATTGCAACCAATGTGCCACAAGGCACAATTCATGCCGCAGGCAATTCACGAAAGCACGGCTTTTAATTCACGCAACCGCAAGGGTGCAATTCATTGCGTGTTCTCCGTTAAGGATAACACGCTAATGCGTTACGCTTTTTTATTTCGTTTTTTCACAGCCCCACTACAAGTATTACCAAAGCTTTGAAAATTCAAGGTATTAAAAAGCACGGTTTTGGTTACAATTAAGGTATGATTAAAACCAACCGTAGCTTAGAAGACGCAAAAAAATATATTCTTGCCCTTCGAGGAAAAGATTTAGACGTGCAGGTTAACTTAGGCAGAAATAAAAGCGCCTATTACCAAGGCAAGCTTACCGCCATTTACCCCGCACTTTTTACCGTTATGCCAAACGGCGAATTTTTGGGTAAAACCAGCTTTTCTTATTCAGAGCTGTTAAGCGGTGGTGTAAAGGTAAGAAAAAGCAAAATAGAAGCAAAGTGAATTTTTTAGCACTTTAAAGCTTTTGTTTTTTTAAAGTTTTACGGCAAAAGCTACGCTATAAGGCGATTAACTAACGTTTTAATCAAAGCAAAAAGTATTGAGATTTTAATTTTACTGCATTAAAAAAAGGAACGGTTTTTCCGTTCCTTTTTGTTTTTATAAAGCGTTTACGTTACCTATAAATATGGGTAGCTTGGTTTGATTGTCTATAATCATGTAAACGAATGGGCGATCTAAATAAACGTATTTTATAATTTCTGGTGGAGCAGCGCTACCACACTTCATATCTATAATGGTTACTGCGCCTGCTTTTGTTCCCTTTTCTGCAACCTTAATGGACGTTTTATGAATAACTCTTCCTATATAAACCCTTTCGTTAGGACTTGTAGGAGTTGCCATTTTACTAAAATCTGCGTTATACTCGTCAAAGGCTAAAGGCATGCCTATATTTTTTAAAACCTCTTGTAGCTCTATACTGTAATCGTATTCAAACTTTGGAAGACGCGTTACCGTTTTGTAGCCCTTTGGCTTACTAATTTGCGTTAATAAGTCGCTGGCAGATAAGCCTGCAATATAGGCGTTAATATCCATTCCCTCATCAGGTAAAATTGCAACGAATGAATACGCGTTATTTTTATAACTTTTAATAAAACCGCTTGCGTTTTCAGGCTCAATATATTTCCACTCGGTTGAGCACATCATTTCCGCAGACTGTTTTTCGTTATTAACTGAAGTAAAGTCGCGCTCTATTACGTCGTATTTTTCATAAATCGTTGACCATTCAGCTTCAAATAAAAGAGTGTTAATCAAATACATAATAGTATCTTCATTTATTCTATCTAACGCATTTTTAATAAGTCCGTCAGTTTTATCATCCACCCAATTGTTTATATTTTTTAAAGTATCGTTATTAAAAAGCTCCTTAAAAATTTCCGCGTCGTAGTAGTTTGCAACCCTTTGTAAAAAGTCCTGCTTAACGTCTACCCTTTTGTTATCGTTAATCCAAATAGAATTTGCAAGCTCTAGCTTACTCTTTTCTTCATTAGGCAAGCTATTTACGTAGGTATACAAGTATTCGTTTAAATCATCAATATTCATTCCCAAAACGCTTTCCATTTGAGCCAGCGTTTCGCCGTCTGCTCCGTTAGCAGTCATTGCTAAAGCTATCATAACGGAAAGAGGGGAAATTAATGCGTTTTCTTTACCCGTAGTTGCAACCGATCCCTTAAAAAGCTTAAGAGCAAATTCCATTTGCGCCAAAGCAAACTGCTCGTCTGCTTGCATTCCTTCTACCGCTTGCGGGGTTACGCCGTCTAACAGATTTTCTGCCTTAACCTTTTTAGTGCAACCAACAAGATTAAAAACAAATAAGCTTGCAAGCAAAGCACTAAGCAAGGCTATTACTTTTGCTTTCATTTTACTACCTCCTTATTATAACTTATTATAATTTAATTACTAAAGACATTATACTATAATTTCATATATCTGTCAATAGCAAATTAAAAATTTTTATCGCGAGTAAAAAACCCGCTAGGCGCTAAAACTATTTTATGCCCAAAGGGGAATTTTTGGGTAAAACCAGCTTTTCTTATTCAGAGCTGTTAAGCGGTGGCGTAAAGGTAAGAAAAAGCAAAATAGAAGCAAAGTGAATTTTTTAGCACTTTAAAGCTTTTGTTTTTTTAAAGTTTTACGGCAAAAGCTACGCTATAAGGCGATTAACTAACGTTTTAATCAA
>JAZSMG010000104.1:0-2787 GCA_045535775.1 Christensenellaceae bacterium
AGCGCTAAAATAACCTCTATCCTTCATCATATCAAAATATTCGTCAAAATATCCTACGTACAATATCTTTCCAGCTTCAAAATCAAGAAGATATAATGCCGGGGGCGCCTCATAAGTGACTCCATAGCCCCCAGCTGCTCCTGTTATTAAAAATATTTTTTCATCATAATAAACATAACTTCCCTTAAGAATCTGAAAAAAATCAAGATGCTGGTTCTCATTAGTAAAATCACCTTCAATATGTTTACGCTCACTCTCTAAATTAGGGAAGTCTATCCTTAATGTAAAACGAAACCCAAGGCTATGACCCTCATCATCATTACGCGCTGTTTGATCCAACCTTAGAAAAACTTTTTCGCCTTTATATTCCACTTCAAAATAGTCATCTGGCTCGATATATCCGCATTGTTCAGCTTCTTCTAAACTCGCAAAAGAGTTCTTTAGTTTTATTTCAAAATCATAGCCATCTACTTCTGGAACAAATGAATCTGCTATCTTTTTTTCTTCTTGCAAGCTTTTTTGAAACCTTTTATTGCAGCCATTCATGCACAAAGAAACAAAAACTAACAATATACAAATAATCTTTTTAAATTTTTTCATAAAACACCTCCTAAAAATTATCTTTAGGTATATCTTCATCTGCATAAACACGCAAATTAACTGCAACTGTGGCAAATATACTGCATAAAAACACACAACAAAGCAATGTTGCAACAAAATATTTGAACTTTTTCATTTATTTTACGTAAATTAATTTTTATTAGTTTTCTTTTTAATTTTAACATATAAGCCACTTAAAGGTATAGCGCTATAATAACCTCTATCCTTCATCATATCAAAATATTCGTCAAAATATCCTACGTACAATATTTTTCCAGCTTCAAAATCAAGAAGATATAATGCCGAGGCCTCCTCATAAGTGTTCTTTTATTCTAAATTTAATTTTCTAGACGTTCTATGCGAAGTAATTAAGAAAAATACTGCACCAAGAGCAACTTCAATAAATAAAGAAACTATTAAAATTAAATGTATGGCGAATTCAGGTGAAATATTATCAAAAACGGGTGTAAAAGAAAGCAATGATCCGCTTAAAGTAAAGAAAACACTTAAAAAGCTTGTAACGCAGTTCAAAACCAACTTGATTGCAATGTAACTTATAACAGAACCGCCTATTTTATTTTTAAAGCTTTGTCCAAACGAGATTGAGCAATATGCAGTAAGATTAGTTACTAAAATTGATGCTAATAGTATTAAAACAAGCTCCATTACATACAAAAATAAATGTATACGCATCTCAATTTGAACAACTGTGTGAAGCTCAAAGATTAACTCACTAATGGCTGCACCAATATCTGTAAACAATAAATTTATAAATAGAGAAAGTGCACAAACTGCCATTGAAGCTATAATCGCAACACCACCGCAAATTAACTTGCACCATAAATGTTGATTTGCAGATACCGGAATAGAAAAGGTAAAATAACCTTCACTGGTAAATAAATTTTTGTAAAAACGAACAATAACAACACCAAATGAAATTAAAAGTCCGGCAATTGTTGCAAGCGCGTATATTACCGTTAAGGTAGCGCTAAAAGACTTTAGTAAAAAATATCCTTTTGCCTCGTTTAAATCTGATGAATACCCTGCTAAGGAATAATTTTTTTCAATATAAAAATCTATTAAAGCATTCATTCCTCTGTTTATTATAGCAAGCGCTAATATTCCAATCCAAACGAATAAAAGCCAACGAAGCAATGCCTTAAATTCATGCATATATAATTTTCTTAACATCTGAACACCTCCCTAAACAATTGGTCTATGCTCTTCTGCTCCCTAATTCTTACGTCATCAACACAACCTTCTAATACAATTTGTCCATTATTAATAAATACAAAATCAGAAAGTATTGGCTCTACGTCGCTAATTAAGTGAGTAGAAATAATAACCGTAGAATTGGGGGAATAGTTATTAATTATAGTTCTAATAACGTAATCTCGTGCAGCTGGGTCCACACCTGCAATTGGTTCATCTAAAAGATACAGCTTGGCATCTCGGCTCATGGCGATTATCAATGAAACCTTTTCTTTTGTTCCCTTAGAAAGCGTTTTAATGCGCGATTTTAGATCTATTCCAAGCATTTTTACCATTTCCATCGCGCGTTCTAGTCTAAAATCCGGAAAAAAGTCCTTTGTGTAGTTTAGCATTTTTTCAACGCTCATCCATTCACATAGAAAGCTTTTATCCGGCAAGTAGGAAACAAGAGACTTACTCTTTACACCAACTTGATTACCGCAAATAGCAACAGAACCGTCATCTATAGTTAAAATTCCTGCTAAAATTTTAATCAAAGTCGTTTTCCCGCTTCCGTTCGGACCTAATAAACCTACTATTTTTCCTTCCGGAATTATAAGGTTCACACCACGTAACGCAAGCGTATTACCATATCTTTTAACTAAATTATTTATTTGCAATAGTTCGTTCATTAAAAGCCTCCTTTATTAAATCAATGACTTTTTCGCAATTAAAGCCCATTTTCTTCATTTCTTGCACGTAAATTTTTGCCTTTTGATTGGCTATTTTTTCACACGTTGAAATAGCTTTATCTATTTCACCAACAAAACGCCCGTCCCCCCTTTTTGAATACAGAATACCCATTCGTTCTAACTCTGTTAAAGCACGTTGAACGGTGTTTGGATTAACCCCAAATTCAAGCGCGTATTCTCTAACGGATGGTATACGGTCGTCTTTATTATATTTACCGTTTGCAATTTCCACCACCAAACATTC
>JAZSMG010000181.1:0-7396 GCA_045535775.1 Christensenellaceae bacterium
TTAATAAATTATAAAAAAATTATGCAAAAAAAAGGAAATCGCAAAATTAATTAGTATAATTAAATGTAGGAAGTTTTAAAAAAGTTCCAAAATATATTATATTTTGAAAGTAGGAATAAAATGCCAAGATTTGAAGAAAAGTTCATAGACGAGCTTCTTTCAAAAATTAATATAGTAGACGTTATTGGCGGTTACTGTCAGTTAAACCGCCGTGGCGGGTCTTATTGGGCGTGCTGTCCGTTACCCGGGCATAGCGAAAGAACGCCCTCTTTTGCCGTTAACGAAGCAGGGCAGTTTTATAAATGCTTCGGTTGCGGTAGGGGTGGTAACGCCATTAAATTCGTTATGGAAATGGAAAGCATGGATTTTGCAGATGCCGTTGCCTTACTTTGCGAAAAGGCGCATATTCCACTTCCCGCTACCGAAAACGATTTTAAAAAGGAAAAGGAAACCAAACAAAAATACGCAGATAAAAACAGACTTTACGATTTAATGCGTGAAGCGGCACTGTTTTACGTAAGCGAGCTTGCAAAGCCAACCGGCGCAAAGCATAGGGAATATATTTCTAAAAGAGAGCTTACTAAAAAGGAAGTGGTTGCCTTTGGTCTTGGCGCTTCACCAAACTATGAAAAGTTAGTTAACCACCTTGCTTCAAAGGGCTTTACTAACGAAGAAATGTTAGCCTCCGGCGCAGTTCAGCGCTCGCAGGAAAAGGGAAACTATTTCGACGCATTAGCCTGCAGACTTATTTTCCCCATTATAGATAATATGAATAGGGTAATAGCCTTTGGCGGAAGAATGCTGGAAAAAACAGACTTCGCCAAGTATAAAAACACGGGCGATACCCCCATATTTAACAAGCGTAAAACGCTATATAACCTTAATATATTAAAGAAGGAAAAATTAAGGCTCGGCAAGCTGGACTACGTAATTATGGTAGAAGGCTATATGGATACTATTGCTTTACATAAGGCAGACTTTAAAAACGTAGTAGCAAGCATGGGTACTTCTTTAACGGTGGAACAGGCAAGACTGTTAAAAAGATATACGGATACCGTTTTAATTTGCTACGATGGCGATTCTGCCGGTCAAAACGCAACGGTAAGGGGCTTAGAAATACTTAAAGCCAACGGCTTAGAGGTAAGAATAGTCGCTATGCCGGACGGGTTAGATCCGGATGAGTTAATCTCTCAAAGGGGCAGAAAGGCTTACGAAGAGTGCTTAAATAACGCATTACCCTTGATAGACTTTAAGCTTAAAATAGTTAAAGATAGCAACGATTTAACCACTATTAGCGGTAAAAGAAAGTACGTAACGGAAAGCTTAAAGATAATTGCAACCTGCGAAAACGAAAGCCTGCAGGAAGAACTTCTTAAAAAACTTAGGGATGACAGTGATTTAACGTACGAGTCCTTAAGAAGGGATTTAGAAAAGATTAAAAGCGGGGAAGAGGTTACGGTAAGTGTAGAACAGCCCTCTGCGGTAACCTTTTCAGGCACTGCAACAGAAACCGCAGAAAGATTTATTCTTTGTTGCTACGTAAACGGCGAAGACTTTGCCAAAGAACCGCTTGATGAAGAATATTTTAGCGATAAATTCAGAAAAGAGCTTTCGCAGTTTTTATCTGCAAAGATATTACTGGGGAAGGAAATAGAACAGGATAAATTGAAAGATTTTGCGGGTGAGGAAAACTTAGAAGAACTTCTAAAAATACTTTCCGCCTTTGATAACGTATCGGAAAATGCAAAGGAACGCTATTTTAAAGACTGTGAAAGGGCATTATCAAACAATGCAATAAAGGTTAAAATACAGCTCTTAAAAGCGCAATTTGAGGCAGAAACGGAACGCGAAAAGAGAATGGAAATTGCAAAAGAATTGCAAGCCTTAACCCTAAAATTAGCAAAAATGAAGTAGAATAAACGGAGGAAGAGAACGTGAGTGTATCAGATCAATTTTTACAGGAAATAATTAAATCGCTAGTAGATGAAGGTAAAAAAACAGGTAGTTTATCATCAGATATTCTATTTGATAAGGTTGAAACCTGTGACGTATCCGGCGAACAAATGGATATGATTTATAAGGCGCTAGACCAAGAAAAAATCTCTATCGTAAACAACTATGAAAAGGATAAGGACTTATACGAACAGTTATTAAAAGAAATTAACATGGATGACCCTGTTAAGATGTACTTAAAGGATATCGGCCGTGTTACTTTGCTTAGCAGTGAAGAGGAAATTGAACTTGCTAAGAAAATGGAAGAGGGTGATGAACAGGCAAAGGTGCGCCTTTCAGAAGCCAACTTAAGACTTGTTGTTTCTATTGCTAAAAGATACGTTGGTAGAGGTATGCAATTCCTTGATTTAATTCAGGAAGGTAACCTTGGCTTAATGAAAGCGGTAGAAAAATTCGATTACAGAAAGGGCTATAAGTTCTCTACTTACGCTACTTGGTGGATTCGCCAAGCAATAACAAGAGCTATTGCGGACCAAGCAAGAACTATTCGTATCCCCGTTCACATGGTAGAAACCATTAACCGCTTAGTAAGAGTATCAAGAATGTTACTTCAAAAGCTTGGCAGGGAGCCTATACCTTCAGAAATAGCAGAAGAAATGCAAATTCCCGAATCACGCGTAATAGAAATTCAAAAGATTGCGCAAGATCCCGTTTCATTAGAAACGCCTATCGGTGAAGAGGAAGATAGCCATATTGGGGACTTTTTGGAAGATGAATCTGCAATAGCGCCCAGCGACACCGTTGCATTCACCATGCTCAAAGAGCAGTTAATTAGCGTATTAGATACCTTAACCCCGCGTGAAGAAAAGGTATTGCGCTTACGTTACGGCTTAGACGACGGCAGACCAAGAACGTTAGAAGAAGTTGGTAAGGAATTCAACGTTACAAGGGAAAGAATTCGTCAAATAGAAGCAAAGGCATTAAGAAAATTAAGACATCCTTCACGCAGTAAGCGCTTAAAAGATTTTATTGACTAACAGTTTATTATGACTAAACGTCTAGAACAAATATTTTCTGAAATTCCAGCCTGCAAAAGCTTTGCAGACGTTGGTTGTGACCACGGTTTTATCGCTGAAGCCATGCTAAAGGGCGGAAAGTGTAATTTCGTAACCATTTCAGATATATCAGAACCCAGCTTACAAAAGGCTAAAAAACTGCTATATCCTTACGTGCAAAAGGGTATGGTTACCGCAATCTGCACGGACGGTTTAAAGGGCGTAGATTGCACTACGGAAGCTGTTTTAATAGCAGGCATGGGTGGGGAAGAAATAATCAAAATTCTTCTTGAATCCCCCTTTTTACCCCCAATTTTAGTGCTTCAACCAATGAAAAACGTAGATAAAGTAAGAAAAGAACTCTTTGCTTTAGGTTACGGTATAGAAAAAGATTATTTGTTTTACGATAAGAAATATTATAATCTTTTGGTTTGCAAGTTGGGTAAGGAATGTGAAAACTACAGCGAAAAGGAATTTATTTTTGGCAGAGATAATTTAAAGTATAGAAGTGATGATTTTATACTATATTTAAATAGGGAAATCGCGCTTATGGAAGGGTGCTTGCCCTTTATTGAGTCCCCCACGGAATTAGACGCGGTTTCTGCAAGGATTAAACTTTTTAAAGAGGTTTTATATGAAGGTTAAAGATATTTTACAAAAATTTGATGAGCTTGTGCCTGTGGCATACTCGTTAGATGCAAAAAAGAATCTTGGATTTTATGATAACAGCGGTATGATTTTAGATTGTGCTACAGATACCGATTGCGTAGTTTGCGCTCTTGATTTATGTGATGACGTAGTTGACTATGCTATTAAGGTTGGCGCTAAGTTAATTATTACACATCACCCCGCTATTTATAAGGGAATTACCACGGTGGACGGAACTTACGTTAAAGCTATTGCAAACGGAATAACCGTTTATTCTGCACACCTAAATTTTGACGTTGCCGTTGACGGAATAGATGACCGTTTAGCAAAAATGGCAGGCGCAAACCAAACTCAAACTTTAATGTACGTTAATGAATCAAGGGGGTTTGGAAGAAGATTTTGCATAGAGCCACAAACAGCTGAAAGTGTTGTTAACGCGCTTATAGCCCAACTTTCTACTAATAAATATATGTTTTTTGGTGATAAAGAAAGGGTTGTTAAAACTATTTCTACTCACTGCGGTGCAGGGCTTAGCGAGCAAGACGTGTTTAAGGGTGAGGAGGTAGATTTATTTATTTCTGCAGATATTCCACACCACGTATTATTGTCTGCACTAAATAGGGGTAAAGCTGTTTTACAGTTAACTCATTACGCAAGTGAGGCTTTTGCAATGAAGGGCTTTATGGAAGAAGTATTGCAAGAGCAATTAAATATAAAATGTTATTTTTACGTAGACGAGCGTTTCTTATAAGATAAAGCAAACGTCTATATAAGGAGGATAAATTATGTCAACCATTGAAAAACTACTTGCTTATCAACAAGAGGACGGGAAGCTTTTTGATATAGAAAAGAAGCTTAACGAAAGTGATGCCCGTAAAAAAGGTATTCAGGCAACCAGATTTTTACGTTCTGTTGCAGATACTCTTGCCGGAATAGAATCTAAGGCTCAAGAGCTTAACACTGCTTACGAGCTTGCTCAAGCAGAGCTTCAAAAGATTGATGAAGAAAGTGAAGAATTTAAGGCTATTGCTCAAAAAGTAGTTGATGAAAAGGAAATATCATACTTGAAGGGTAGGGCAAGCAAGCTTGCAAAGACCTTAGAAGAGCTTCTTCGCAAAATCCAAAAACTGGAACAAGATATGAATGAACTTGCTTTACAGTACAGTAAGTTAAAAAAGGATACCGTTGCATATCAAGAGCAGTATGAAAAATCAGGTGCGGAATATGCAAAATTAAAGGAAGAATCTATGCCTCTACGCAAGGCAATAGAAGAAAAACTTAAAGAACTTGCAAAGGATATTCCACCTGCAATAATGGAAAAATATTTAGAAAAAAGAAAGGATAAGCAGTTTCCCATCGTGTATAAGCTTACCGCCAAAGATAAGCATTGCACCGCTTGCGGAACGGAATTATCATTAAAACAGCTTGATGAACTTAAGAAAAAGGATAACGTTTTTGAATGTGAAAACTGCAGAAAGCTCTTGTTTATGGAAGGCTAGAAAGTCGCGTTAATCGACTTATAGCCCACTATTTGTAAAAAAACAGATTAAAATTCCAAGTTAAAAGGAGAGGAAAAATGAAGTTAAATTACAAAAGAACGATATTCGTTGGCTTTGCATTCTTTTTAATATGTGCCTTTTGGCAAGCATACGATGCAATTGTTCCTTTAATGTTAGTTAACAAGTTTGGTCTTGACCAAGCTTCTTCAGGTGCAATAATGGCAATAGATAACGTGTTCGCATTATTTATGTTGCCCTTATTCGGCGCTTTATCAGATAAATCAAAAAGCAAATACGGCAAAAGAACGCCTTATATCGTAATAGGAACGGTGCTTGCAATCGTTGCGTTCATCTGTTTATCTTTTGCAGATAACGCTCAGCTTGCCCGCATCCGTACTACAGAAGATTCAACAGTATTCCAAGAACAACTTTTTGAAAGCACGGAAAAGAAAATAACTAACGCAGAAAAGCCTATTTTTGATGATACTGTGGCAGACGAGTACAATTTAAAAGACTACGTATCAAGAATTTTGTACGGCAAGGATTACGCAGAGTTGGACGTTGACCAAAAGACTTCCGCAAAGAAGTTTTACGGTGAAATAGATTACGAAAGCTCTTATTATTACAATTCTGAAACCAAGACCTATTACGTTGGTGATGCCGGCGAGGAAATGCTTAAGAACGGTTATAAGGAATATAATCTCTATAGCAATTTGGTAACGCCCGCAATCAGCTCATACGCATGGCAAAAGACGGTAGAAAATCCGGTACCTTTAGTATTCTTTATTTTACTACTTTTAGCAACTTTAATTTCAATGGCAATATTCCGTTCACCTGCGGTTGCGTTGATGCCGGACGTAACTATAAAGCCGTTACGTTCACAGGGCAACGCAATTATAAACTTAATGGGAACGGCAGGCGCTATGCTAGTGCTTGTATTGGGTATTATATTTGGAACGGGTAAGGTTCAAAATCAAACCTCTTCGTTCACCTTATATATTATTGCGGTATGTGCAATTATGGCAGTTGGCTTAACCTTATTCATAGCATTCGTTCGCGAACCCAAGTGGGCAAAGGAAATGGAAGAAGAATCTGCGCGCTTAGGCTTAGATACCGTTAGCGATGAGGTAGAGGACGCATCAGACGGTGAAGTTAAATCAACGGACGTAGGCGACAACGGCGGATTTAAGGAATTATTCAGAAAGGATAGAAGTAAATTTAACTCTTTAATGTTACTTCTTGCATCCGTAGCATTGTGGTATATCGGCTATAACGCAGCAAGCACGAAGTATTCTCTTTACGCAACCAACGTATTACACAAGGACTTTAACACTACCTTGTTAATCGCACAGGCGGCTGCAATAGTGGCATATTTACCTGCCGGCGCACTTTCAAAGAAGATTGGCAGAAAGAAAAGTATTTTAGCGGGTGTAGTATTACTAACGTTGGCATTCTTCTGCGTAAGCTTCTTTACCGATAAAACCTCAATGATTTGGATCAACTTAGCATTTATTATAGGCGGTATCGGTTGGGCAACCATCAACGTTAACTCATTCCCGATGGTAGTAGAAATTGCAAAGGGCGGTAACGTTGGTAAGTACACAGGCTATTATTATACCGCAAGCATGGCAGCTCAAATAGTAACCCCCATCTTATCAGGATGGATTATGGAATTATTCGGCAGTATGCGCCCCCTATTCTTCTATAGCGTATTCTTCATTGGTATGGCGTTTGTAACAATGTTATTCGTTAAGCACGGCGATGCGCAAAAGGAAGAGGATATTAAAGCATTACAAGAACAAGAATAAAAACCTTTAAAACGGCTGTAAAAGGCCGTTTTAATTAGGAAAAAATAATTTAAGCGACTTAAAAAATATAAAACAACAGTCGTTTGTGTTATTATCACGAAGGGAAAGATTATGAAAATAGATACTCACGTTCACTCATCAGGCATTAGTAAATGCAGTAGAGTAACTTATGAAGAAATAGTAAAAAACAAGCTCAGTGCAGGGTATAACGGTGCAGTGCTTATGAATCACTGCCAGCCTTGGTATTACGAGCCCTGTCATTTATGCGTTTGGATAGAGGATTTTATTGATGAATTTAAAAAAGCGTATAATTACGGAAAAGAGCACGGTTTTACATTCTTTTTAGGTATAGAGGTCAGTGTAAACATTCCGCGCTGGGCAGACTTTTTAATATTCGGCGTAACGGAAGAATTTTTAAGAAATGCCCCCGATA
>JAZSMG010000063.1:0-11125 GCA_045535775.1 Christensenellaceae bacterium
AGAAATACCCTTGCCGTAAATAATATCAAACTCTGCAGTTTTGAATGGGGGAGCAAGCTTATTTTTAACAACCTTTGCTTTAGTTCTGTTACCGATAACGCCTTCTGAATCCTTTAATGCGTCTGCCTTTCTAATATCTAAACGAACGCTAGAATAGAACTTAAGCGCCTTACCACCGGGGGTAGTTTCGGGGTTACCGAACATTACGCCAACCTTTTCACGAAGTTGGTTAATGAATACTACGCAGGTTTTAGATCTATTGGTAATTGCAGTTAGCTTACGAAGAGCTTGAGACATAAGTCTTGCCTGTAAACCAACGTGAGAGTCGCCCATATCCCCTTCTATTTCTGCCTTGGGAGTAAGAGCGGCAACGGAGTCTATAACGATTAAATCAACCGCACCACTGCGAACTAGGCTATCGGTAATATCAAGAGCTTGTTCGCCTGTATCGGGTTGAGAAACGTATAGGTTATCTAAGTCTACGCCAAGGTTAGCAGCGTAAGTAGGATCAAGCGCGTGTTCAGCATCAATAAAGGCTGCAATACCGCCAAGCTTTTGGGTTTGAGCTATAATGTGAAGAGCAACGGTGGTTTTACCTGAAGATTCAGGGCCGTAGATTTCTATAATTCTTCCACGGGGAACACCGCCTACCCCTAAAGCAACGTCTAAAGCTAAACAGCCGGTAGGAATGATTTCTATATTCATATCCTGAGAGTCCTCGCCAAGCTTCATAATTGCGCCCTTGCCGTATTGCTTTTCGATTTGGCTTAATACCTGCTCTAGCGCTTTGCGTTTGTTTTCTTGCATAATTTTATCCTCACTATTTTATTTACTTAGTTGTTCTATAACGCGATTAACCGCGTAAAAGCTTGTTTACTGCGAATAAAGCAAGCTCTGTTCCCTTGTTAATAATTTGTTCTCTTGTACCCTTTAGATTATAACGAAAAACCTCTGCCCGCTGTTCATTGGCAACGGCAACGTAGCACAATCCGCAAGGCTTACTATCATCGCCCGTTGGACTAGCGTAACCGGTGGTTGCAACGGCAATATCGCACTTACCGCCTTCTATCAACCCCCTAACCATTTCAAACGCCACCTCGCGTGAAACTACGGTGTGATTTTTTACAGTTATGGGGCTTACGCCAAGCCTTTCTATTTTAGCGTTGGTATTATAGCACACCAACCCTTCGTAAAAGACTTCGCTTGCGCCGGGAACGCGCACTATTGCGTTTGCAATAGCACCGCCGGTGAAGGACTCTGCACTGCATAAGGTCTTTGATGCAACCTTTAATAATGCAACGGCGTTTTCTGCTAAAGTAACCTCTTCATTAGCGTATATAAAAGAAGAAAAGGTGTTTATAAAGCTTTTAACAGCTCTATCGAAAAGGTTGTTATCCGCCCCCTCTTCCTTCCACAAATACAAAGTAAAGTCATCACCCTTTCGTTCAAAATCTGCGGTAACGCCCCCACCAAAGTTGGCCAAGAGATATTTTTTATATTCAGTTAGACTGCTTTCTTCAACCCCGTAAAGCTTAAAAATCAGTCTGCCTTGATTATACTCGTTTAACATAAATTATTCGGTGAATACCGCCTTGTTTTTTAAAATGTAGTTAATGCCGGAAATTAAGGTCATAATTACAGAGAATATGAATAAGAAATATCCAACCGCCCAAACGATATCAAACGCGCTACCAACGAAAGCCTTAGAGAATAAAATTAAAACCAGCGCGATATCTTGTGATACCGTTTTAATTTTACCAAGCTTATCTGCAGCGATTACAACCTTTTTAGAAGCGGCAACCATTCTGAATGAAGAAACTATTAGCTCTCTTGCCAAAATAACGGTAACGCCTATTCCGCCTGAAATTGCAGGTAAAAGTCCGCCCGCAATAGGGGTAAGCATAAGTATCATAGCAGTTAAAACAAGCACCTTATCTGCAATAGGATCTAAAAACTTACCAAGGTCGGTAACTAGGTTATACTTTCTTGCAATATATCCGTCTAAAAAGTCGGTAAAGGCGGCAACTGCAAAAACTATGGTTGCGTATAAAAAGTTATGCGGAATTACCGTTAGGTAATAAAGCGCGATAAACACGGGAATTAATGCTATTCTTGCTAAAGAAATTTTGTTTGGTAAATTCATAACGTCCTCCCAAATAAATCGTAAGAATTTGTTCTTGTTATTTTTACTTGATATTTTTCGCCTTGATTTATAACCTCGCCGTTGCCTGCGGTAAAGTACACCTTGCCGTCTATATCAGGGGCTTGAAAATACGCCCTGCCAACGAAGCATTGACGATCGTAATCTATTCCGTCACAGATAACCTCAACAGTTTTACCCTTGTATAAGCTTAAATTTTCCTTAGAGATGCTCTTTTGAACGGAATATAATTGCTTAACTCTTTGATTTTTAACCTTATTTTCTATTTGATTTGGCAATCTGTAAGCAGGCGTGCCCTCTTCCCTTGAATAAGCAAAGAAGCCTGCATTAAGAAGTTTTGCTTCCTTAATAAAGTCAACTAAAATTTCAAAATCCTCTTGCGTTTCGCCGGGGAAGCCTGCAATAAAGGTAGACCTTAAAGCAATATTTGGAACACGTTCCTTTAACTCCTTAATAAGCTTTAAATAGCTTTCGTGATTACCCTTTCTGTTCATTCTTTTAAGCACTGCAGAGGATGCGTGCTGAAGGGGTATATCTAAGTATTTAATAAGCTTAGGATTATTGCAAAGTTCATCTATAAGCTCGTTATCAATCATATCGGGGTAACAGTAAAGCAATCTTATACTCTCTATATTATCAAGCGCAGATAGCTTTCTTATAAGCTCACATAAGGCGGGCTTACCGTATAAATCGTTACCGTAACGGGTTACGTCCTGCGCAACCAAAATAAGTTCACCAACGTCACCTAACCCTTCTGCTTCCGCTATAAGCTCTTCCATAGGATAAGAGAAATATTTACCCCTGATAGAAGGAATTAAACAGTAAGTACATCTGTTATTACAACCGTCTGCAATCTTTAAATAAGCGTAATGAAGAGGGGTTGTTAAATTTCTTTTTAAGCAGTTGGGATTTTTACCCTTACCAACGTTATTAACCCTTTCGCCCTTATAGCATCTTTCAACCACGTCGTTAAAGGTATCGTAGTCAAAAGTACCCATAAATCCGTCCACCTCAGTTAAAGGCTCGTAGAGCTCTTCTATAAAGCGTTGAGGTAAACAGCCCGTCATAATAAGTTTTTCCAGCTTGCCGATTTCTTTATACTGACTGCATTCAATGGCCGTTTCTATGGCTTCCTTTCTGGCACTTTCCAAAAAAGCGCAGGTATTAACCACTATTATTTGCGCCTCTTCTATCTCAGAAGTGATTTGATACCCTTCTTCCGCCAAAGCAAGAAGCTTTTCCGTATCCACCCTGTTTTTATCACATCCAAGCGAAATAACGCCCAGTTTTTTCCTTTCGTTCATTTTTTCACCAATTAAATATCTTCACCAAAAATTTGCTTAAATTGCTCTGCCGTAATAGCCGGGAAGTAGTTTACGTTAAAGCCAAAAACACCACTCTTTTCCTTTTTTTTATTAACGTAGCCCTTTTCTATCAACCCTTCCATAATGAGTTCACCCAATTTATGGTCCACCCTAAAAAAAAGATTCATAGAGGATAAAAAGCAACCCCTTTTTCCGTGTAAAATTAGGTATCGTAGGTATTCTTTCCTAATCAAATCCTCCTCGTTTTTAACACGCTCTCTTCTACTCATTTCACCGCTTTCAGCCTTTTTTAAAATTTGATTATATATTTCTTCGTTAAAGCTAGCAGGCTGATTTTTAAGATGCGCAAACAACTTATTAGATTCACGTTCGTTAAAAAAACAAGGCATCATTTCTTCTAGGTTATTGTTATAGTTAACAAGAACGTTAGCTTTATCAACCAACATTTCGCCAAATTTCAAGGCGTGCCCCATTGCGTTATAAGCATCTTTAGTGGTGTTGATTGCAAAACAAATTGCAGTTGTAGCCCTTGACCTTATGCTTGCGTGATATGGATCAGTCATAAAAGTTCTTGCACTAAATAAGAATATAAATCCCGTTCCCTTACCGTTATCTAAAACCTGTGAAAGTTTTTCCACAAGCCTTTCTGAGTATATTCCATACTCTTCAAACACGGAAATAAACTCTCTAACGGCAAACACAATAAAAGGCAGTTTTTCTTCGTTAATCGCGTTATAGGCGGATATATTGGTTACGTTGCTCTTTTTAAATAACTCGGTTCTTCTATCAATTTCCCCTTTTATCCACTCTAATACAGGATAAAAGAAATTAAAATCTTTAAAGTTTTCTTTAAAGATACCGTGCGGTATATTGTTAAAAATATCTAAGTCCCCTTCTAAATCAAAGGTAATAATTTTTAACAAATCGGGGGACGTACTATAAACCAAGTTTGTTAAAAAGCTTTTAAGCAGTTCGTTTCCTTGACTGGCTACGGCTGAGATAGTAGTTAGATAAAAATTTTCTAATGGCACGTAACATGGCTCGCAGTTCGGTTTAAAATACAAGCAAACCTTGCCATCTTTATAACCGCCACCTTTAAGCAATTCTTGTGCTTGAATTTGTCTTCTGTTATAATGCCACACGGTTACTTTAATTATTTTTCCTTGGTTGCTTGTTTCATTTAAAAAAGCAGAAATTAATTTATCGCCATTAATTTCACGGGCTTCATCCACTATTAATCTAAGAACACTTTCAACCTCAAACTCAAAAAGCTCCATTTCTATAACTTTAAACAAATACTGGGTTACGTTATAATAGAGCTTTACCTCAAATAACTCAACTTTTATTCCCCTATCGGGAAGCTCTTTTAAAATATAATTAAAAACCTTTTCTGTAACGACTTCGTTTTCTTCGCAAGCCTTTTTATCATCTGCCTTAGCGCTCAATAAGGAAAGGCTAGGCGCAATATATTCAGTTTTTTTCATATAATACCAATCCTTCCTATTTTACAAAATTTTATAAAACAACATTTTTTGCCGCGTAAAAATCACAAAGCAAGCGCTTAATTTATATTGCAGTTAAACAAACGCATTAACTCTTAAAGGGGTTCGCCAAAAATCTCTTCAAACTGCTCTTTAGTCATTAAAATATTTCTGCTTTTAAAGTCTATCAATTCTGAAACGTATCCTCTTTCAATCAACGTATCAAGAATTTTACCTGCCTTAGGGAATCCCACACCAAGTTTTCTTTGTATTGTTGAAATACTGATATCGTTTGTAGATATAGCAATTCTCATAGCCTGTTTAATCAGCTCTTCGTTTTTAGGCGTGGACTCTAATCCTGTTTTTTTACCGCTTGGTAAATCACTTTCTTCATTTAATGCGCTAAGAATATCCTCAATACATAAACCGGCGCTACCAGAAGAAGTAATATCCTCAATGCATAAACCGGCGCTACTAGAAGAAGGAATATCCTCAATTACGCGCTCAGGCTCTTCTTTAATAGTAAGCTCTTTATAATTGCATTCAAAATTTTCTTTTAGGTAATTACAAACCTTTAAAACCTCGTTAGTGCTTACGTAAGCACCTTGGGCGCGTTCCATATCCGGCATAGAAGCCGTTCTAAAGAGCAAATCACCGCGACCAACAAGCGTTTCCGCCCCGGGTTGCCCCATAATACGGTAAGACTCTGCGACGGTAACGGTTTTAAACGCCACGCGTGAAGTAAAGTTAGTTTTAATAGGAACACTTTCTACAGATTCGTTAATTCGTTGGGTTGCCATAATAAGATGAATACCTGCAGCCCGTGACTTTGGAAGTAATCTGGCTATCGCATTTTCAAACAGTTTTTTCTCTTTTTTAGAATAGGTAAGATCAGTAAACTCATCTATCACAACTAAAAGATTAGGCAACTTTTCAAGGTTGTTTTTTTCGGCATAGCTATTGTATTCGTTTATATTTCTAGCAAGCACGTCGCTATACTTTTTATAACGTTCTTCCATTTCTTGAATTAGCCATTTAAGCACAAAAAGAACTTTTGCGTTATCTGTGAATATTTCACCGGTCAAAAGATGAGGTATCCCCTTGAATAAAGAAAATTCAACTCTTTTGGGATCAACTAAAATCAATCTAAGCTCTTCCGGGCTATACTTATAGATAAGGCTAACGAGTAAAGAACTTAAAAATACACTCTTTCCCGTACCGGTTGCCCCACCAACTAATAAGTTAGGCATTTTTACGATATCTAGCACTATGGGCTTTCCGCATACGTCACACCCTAAGCAGAAAGATAGCGCAGGTTGCTTTGCACTCTTAAACTCTTCCGATTCTATCAAACTCTTAAGCCCAACGGTTGCGGAGGTAGAGTGAGGAACCTCTATACCAATTCTTGAAGAGCCGTGGATAGGTGCTACCATTCTTATTTTGTTGCGTATGTTAAGCCATAAGTTTAAATCCTCATACTTAGCAAATACACTTTTATAAGTCACGCAGTTAGGCACGGATATCTCGTATCTGGTGAAGGTGGGACCGTATTTAACGTCTTCCACAGTAACGGGTATATTGCAATTATCAAATGTGGTAGAAATAATTTCTGCGCGATTTTTGTTTTCCTCTTCAATTTGCTTAAAAAACCCTTCATCAGTACCGTAATCGCATAATAAATTTGTTGGCACAACGTATTCTTTTGTTTTCATATTTTCCCCAATCCTCCGTTTATTAGTTAATTTTAATTTCGTTACAGCAAATATTGGTCGTTTGTGTTTTAAGCTTAGAACGGCTCGCCAAAAATCTCTTCAAACTGTTCCTTAGTCATGAAAACCTTTCTGGTTTTACTGTCTATAGCTTCAGAAACGTAACCCAATTCAACCAAGGTATCCATAAGTTTTCCTGCCTTGGGGAAGCCTATACCAAGCTTTCTTTGCATTCCTGAAATGCTTAGATTATTAGTGGAAATAGCAATTCGCATAGCGCGCTTAATTAGTTCGTCATCAGACTTGCCCGCACCACTGCCATCACCACCGGAGCCGGAGTTTTCAACCGCGCTCGGACTTTCTTCCGTTTGTGCGCCCTTAATAATCTTTTCTAAGGCAAGTTCATCGTAATAACAGTCGTTATTTTCCTTAACGTATCTGCAAACTCTTTCTATTTCGGGGGTATCCACGAAACAGCCTTGAGCACGCTCTGCACTGGGCATCGTGCTTGTTCTAAATAGCACGTCACCCCTACCAAGCAATTTATCTGCACCTGCTTCACCCATAATAACCATAGCATCGGTGGGGCTTGACATTTTAAATGCAATACGTGAAGTAAAGTTGGTTTTAATGGAGCCTTCCATAATATCTGCAGAAGGACGTTGAGTTGCCATTATTAGGTGAATACCTGCCGCTCTTGCCTTTGCCGCAAGCCTGCTAATCTTATTTTCCATAAGCTTTCTTTCGTTACTAGAATTCATAAGATCTGCAAACTCGTCTATAATAATCAAGATCTTGGGTATTTTTTTACCCTTTTTCTTTTCTACGTAGGCGTTGTATTCATCAATATTTTTAGCAAGCACGCCGTTAAGTTTTTGATAGCGCTCTTCCATTTCCTGCACTGCCCATTCAAGCATAGAGCAAACCTTTGCGTTATCCGTAAATATTTCGTTAAACATAAGATTGGGAATTCCCCTAAATATAGAAAATTCAACAATCTTGGGGTCTACAAGGATAATTCTAAGCTCTTCCGGACTGTATTTGTATAAAAGGCTTATAAGTAAGGTGTTCAAGAATACGCTCTTACCTGTACCGGTTGCACCTGCAACTAATAGGTGAGGCATTTTTGAAATATCTAAAACTACCGTTCTACCAACTAAATCTTGACCTAAGCAGAATGACAACGAGGACTGCTTTGCAGTTTTGAATTCTCTTGATTCAATTAAGCCCTTAAGTCCAACCGTTGCAGGTATTGCGTTGGGTACTTCTATACCTATTCTTGAAGTTCCTTGAATGGGGGTAACCAATCTTATTTTACCGCTTGCGGCAAGCCAAAGGTTTAAGTCCTCATACTTTTCGATTAACTTCTTTACCGATACGGTGGGTGGTATAGAAAGTTCAAAACGGGTAATTGCAGGGCCACACTTAATATCTTCTATAGTGGCGTCTATGTTACTGTTTTTAAGTATTTCACAAATGGTTTCCGCACGCTTTTTCTGCTCTTCTTCATTTCTTCTTGCCGTCTTTTCATCAATAGTGTAATCAAGCAATAGGTTTATGGGCGGAAATGCGTACTTGTAGTTTTTAGGAATATTATCTATGGGGTTGATAAATTGATTTTCTTCAGGAATATCACTCATTGATATTTGCTTACCCCTAATAGGCCCACTGTTAAGCGAACTACTTCCCGCCGTAGGCGCCGTGGGGGCTGAAGAAGAACTTGCAGGTGTGGGAGTTGAGGGTTGCGTATGATGCGATCTATCTCTGGTAACGATGGGCTTGCGATTCTTTTCTTCTGCAGAAAAATATGAACCGCCTACGGAAGGTCCGTCACCGTTGTAATCGGTAACCACCTCACCACCGGAAGAGTCACCTCCAAAAGTATCGGTTTGTGCCGTTGAATTATAATCTTCTGTATGAGTTGAAGTGAAATCACCGCTTTCGCGCATTGCGCGCGTAACAGGGTTTGCCCCAAACGAGGTTTGTTCACCTTCACTGCTTCCGTTAGTAGATTGCTCATAGCCACCGCGTGAATCTCTGCCAAAATCAGAGCCACCGCGATTTCCGCCAATATCTCTGCCGTAGTCACCGCTTCCCCTTGAGTTGCGGTCATCACTTTCATAACCGGTGGGATTACGCGTATCTCTTTCAAAGCCTCTGTCACCGCCGTAAGAAGGGTCCCCTCTGCCAAAGTCATCATCACTTCCACCGCGTGAATCTCTGCCAAAATCAGAGCCTCCGCGATTTCCGCCAATATCTCTGCCGTAGTCCCCGCTTCCCCTTGAGTTGCGGTCACCACTTTCGTAACCGCCGGGGTTACGCGTATCTCTTTCAAAGCCTCTGTCACCGCCGTAAGAAGGGGCACCTCTGCCAAAGTCACTATCACTTCCACCGCGTGAATCTCTGCCAAAATCAGAGCCTCCGCGTGAAAGACCGGAAGAAAACCGGCTTACGTTATAACCGTTATCTTCTTCTGATGAATTAAAACCTTCACCTGCACTATCTGCCCCGACCTTACGGTCAAAGGTGCTAATTCTTTCGCCCGATTTACCGCGTGTGTTGAACACGTAAATATCCTTTTCGGGTTCAGAAACGTCTATATCCATTTTTTCATCGGGTGTGGGAACGCGTACAGAATCGTCTCTTCCCATTGGAGAAACGAATCCCCTTCCCGACTGCTCGTAGGGGGCTTTTACAAACTTAGTCTTTCTATCAATATCCGCCTCGTAGTCCCTGCGGTAAGAGTTAGTGGGTTGTAACGGATTAGAATAAGGTTCCCTTGCCGTTGAAGGGTTAAAGGCAGAACCGCCAAAAAGCACTTTTAAGTTAGAACCGCCCTTTTTCTTTTCTTCAGGCGTTTTCTTTTCAAAATCCCCACCGCCAAAAATAACCGTTCTTCTGGGGGGCTTATCGTTAAATTGCTCTTCTTCAGTGGGTTCTTCAACGGCATTTTGAAGGTCAACATCTGCTTCCGCCATTGGCTGAGGCTCGCCCCTTCTAACCTTTCTTGTTTTTCTTTCACCTGCTTCAGCTTGCGAATTTTCTATAAGTGAAAGAATTTTGCTCTTAGATAAAAATAACGTAATAATAACCAATGCTAAGCCGTAAACCACGTAAGCGCCAACCGGGCTTATTAACGTTGCAACGGGGTTAGCAATTAGCCCCAAAAATGCACCGCCGGGCGCACAGTTCACAAAGGAATAACCGCTATTGTAACAAAGCGCTAAGTATTCGTTAAAGGGTGTTAAAACAGGGGTTTTTAAAGACTGCGCCAATAACCCTATAAACAGTGCGTAAAGACTGAAGTATTTAACAAACCTTTTAACACCTTGGTTTTGAACGTTAAAGCCGATTAGCGCTTTTACACCAAGAAAAGCACCACCCAAAAGAATGGGGAAGGCTAAATACCCAAAAACACCAAGATAGAAGCTTGAAATTTTACTTCCCAAATCACCAAACAGAATATCACCCGTGGCTAAGCATAAAAATGACAAAACGCAAAGTAGCGCAAGTGCTAAACCAAACACTTCCGCCGTAAAAAATACTGATATTAAACTTGTCTTTTTGCTTTTTCTTTCCTTTGCCACTCTTATACCCCCTATCTAGTGTCAATTCTTCAAAATTTTACAATTCCTCGCGCGCTCGCATAATGCGCGCACATTATACATTACATCTAGTATAGCATAGTTTTTAATTAAGAGCAACAATTTTTAATACTTTTTTTTGCCGATTTTTTATTTTTCACCAACTTTTCGCATTAGCAAAACCTTTTACCAATATATTTTTAAAAATTTATTTTTACAATCTTACTTGCGATAAACGCGGTTATTTTTAAACTCCAAAAGAGCATTTTTAATTCTTTTTAATTAAAAAGTAGGGCTATAAGTCGATTAACGGCACTTTTACAGCAAAAAGCACCTAAACGAAACAAAATTCCACTTAGGTGCCTGTTTTTTTATTAAATATGCCAATAATCGACCTATAGAGCCACTTATTTACTTAATTCCTTTAATATTACTTCTGATTTTTGAGCAACTTCTTTTAACGCGCCTTCCTTAAAGGGCGAATTGATACCTGCTTCTTCTAACATTTCCGTAAAGAACTTTGTTCCACCGTAAGAGGTAAATTTGAAGTATGCTTCTAAAGCTTTATCGTAATCCTCTAATGATTTAAACAAGAATTGAAGAGCGTTTGCCTGAGCTAAGCAGTAATCAATATAGTAGAAGGGTGATTCAAAGATGTGCATTTGATATTGCCAACGAGTACCCTTTTCAAAATAGGTCATACCCTTTGCGTTCATATAGGGACGGAAGGTTGCTTCTAATTTATTCCATTCCTCATTTCTTTGCGCAGGGGTTAAATCGGGATTTTCATAAACGACGTGTTGGAACGCGTCGACTATTATACCGTAGGTTAAGAAGGATAAGTTATCAAATAAGTGCTTATACT
>JAZSMG010000072.1:0-20700 GCA_045535775.1 Christensenellaceae bacterium
GGCAGATGTCCACGTTCTTGGACATCTGCCTATTGTTTTATATAACAAAAAAGAACTACCCGAAAGGTTCGGATAGTTCCCGTGTGGTGCGGGTAACAGGGCTTGAACCTGCACGTTCTTGCGAACATAAGAATCTGAATCTTACGCGTCTGCCAATTCCACCATACCCGCGTATAAAGGCAATAGCAGGGATGCTATTGCCTTATTTGTTTTTATTAAAGCGGAACAGTTAATTTTTACACGAAGTGTCTCTTCGAGCGGGGCGTTACTTTCACTTAAAAGTTACTTTCACGCAAGATCCCTAAAGTCCAAAACGGCCCGCCAACCGTCGACTTCTAAATTATATCAAAGAAGAATTGTTTTTGCAACCGTTTGCGGTTAAATTTCAAAAACAAAAGCTTAAATGATAGCAGTGATAAAGATTAGTCACAATAAAAAACAGGTGAAAATAGGCAAAAAATCAAAAGCCTTGCCAGTAAAAGCGTTAAATAAACGTTCATTCTTTATCTAAAATAAAAGCGGTTTCATTCACACCATCTTTTTGGTTTTAAAGCTTTTTATACCTCTTTATAGAAACAACAAAAATAAGTTTATGTGCGTTAATCGCGTTATAGCGCGGTTTTTAAGTGTTTTCCGTGTTGTTTTCGGTGCTTAAAGCATGCTTTTTTAATACCGCGTGGTTTAAAATAAACTTCCTTGCATTTTCCGTTGCGTTAATTAAAAGATACTTGCAAAATTTAGTAAGCCCTTCTTCTTGCTCGTAAAGATTGCCAACTCTTTCAAATTCTTTTCTTAAATCTTTCATTAGCGCAAGCACCTCACTTAAACAGTTAACGCTTAAATCAAAAGAGTCAAGAGCATCGTAAACGTCTAAAAGAGCGTTAAAAAGAGCAGATGATTTTTTGACTGAAATAGCGTTTTTAATAACAAAGTAAGAAGCAAAAAGACAAGCCCCGCTTAAGATAAGTAAAAGCTCGCTAATAAAGGGGAGTGCGATAGTAAGAGCAACCAAAACACCGCCAAGTATCATTTTTAAGGTAAATCCACGTTCTTTTTTCATATATAGCGGAATAAGCGTTTTAAGTCTTTCCTCAAGCTTGTTTTTTACGGCAACGTTTTCCTCTCTTTTGTACTGCTCAAGCTCTTCATCAGATAAGTGTGAAAGCTGGTAGTAGTTTTTGTAAAGGCGCATTATAATCTTTTTTTCTTCCGCGCTGGCAACCTCTACCGCCTTATCTAAAAAGGGCTTGTGTGATTGGTTTTTATAGTCCGTAAAGTTCTTTGTTTCCGCGCGAACGATTTCAAAATATAAGCGGTAATCGGTGTTAGAAATTTCAAGCCCTTTTTCCGCTTCTTCACGCGCTTTTCTAAATTCTTTGCGGTCAATAAAAAACTGAATACGCTTTAAAATGCGCTCCACTTCTAAATATTCTTCGCCGTAATTAGCGGTTTTTTGTTCTTCCTTGGGTGCGGTTTCGTGAATGCTTTTGTAAAGCATAACCGCCTTTTTATTATCAAATTCTTTTCTGCAGGTGGGGCAAAGACCGCTACCTTGGTCATAACTAAGGTAAAGTTCTGCACCGCAGTGTGGGCATTTTGCATTAACGCTGTTTTGTTGCATATTACTCCTAAAGTGGCTTTAATCGTGCTATAGCGCGGTTTTTTAGCGCAAAAGCATCTTAAAATTCAATAAATAGCATTTTTACGTATACTATTTTATCACTTTTAAATAAAATAATCAAGGCTTTGGCGCATATTTTTTAAGTAGGTTGGTTAAAAGGTTGATTTGTAATATTTTTAGTGGTAAAATAATTTTGTAAAAAATATTAAAGGTGTCATTGAATGAAAAAGATTTTATCAATAGGTAACAGCTTTGGCGTTGACTCTGCAAGGTATATTTATTCTATTGCTCGCGCAGGTGGTGAACGCGTTAAGATAGTGGGGCTTTTTATTGGTGGTTGTTCATTGGAAGAGCATCATAAGCACATGATAAATAATGATGATGCTTACGAACTTTATCTAAACGGTGCCTCTTCCGGTATTTTTGTTAATATGAAGGAAACCCTTCTTTCCGATGCGTGGGATGCGGTTGTTTTTCAACACGTAAGCTATCAAGCAGGTAATTTGCCCAGCTTTTTTCCTTATATAGAAGAGCTTTCTGCTTTCGTTAAAAAATACGCGCCAAACGCCAAGCAGTATATGCACCAAACCTGGACCTATCCCGTGGGTAGCACTATGTTTGACTTAACACCAGAAATTTACAAAACACGCGAAGAGATGATTCCATATTTAAAAAACACCTGTGAAGAGGTTGTTAAAAGAACGGGTATGGATGGGGTTATTCCTTCACTTTTAGCTATGACTAGCCTTTACGAAGAACTTGGTAACAAAATTTACCGTGACAATCTTCACGCAAGCTACGGCTTAGGTAGATTTGCTTTGGGTTGCGTTTGGTATGGCACTATTTTTAATAAGAACCCGGAAGAAAACGGTTTTTGCGATTTAGACGAGCCTTGCGATATGCAAGATATTATTCTTGCACGCAAGCATGCAAGAATGGCTTGTGAAGCATACGGTTATATAAAATAATTTTTTAAGAGGTGGGCTATGGGCTTATGTGAAAACAAACAACTTAATATAAACTTTAAGCCTGCCGTTTTTTATGCGCTAACTTCAGACGTTGAGGTAGAAGAGGTTTACCCAAAAGCGCGCCAAGAAGAAATTGACGGGTGTAAAAATATCCCCTTAAGGTTAAGTAAATATTGCGCCTGGAAACTGCTTGAAATAGCAGTTAACGAGTATATAGGCTTAGATTTTAATAAATTATCCTTTAAAAAATCCCCATTTGGCAAGTGGGAATGTGAAGAGTTTTATTTTTCTATTAGCCATAGCGGTGACTTAGTTTCCGTTTGTATTTCGCCTAATATGGTGGGGGTTGACTGTCAAGAGGTTAAGCCACTTAAAAGTGGGTTAGAAGATAAAATATTAACCCTTAAGGAAATGAAAATTTTTAATAGTTTAACTGCCGAAGAAAAAGAAAAATTTTTACTTTGCGTTTGGTGCAAAAAGGAATGTTTGCTTAAACTTTGTGGGGAAGGTACGTTGAATCCCTCTCAAAGGGAAACGCAAGATAAGGAATTTTTAAAAAGTTTATTATTTATTAACAATAAAGAATATTTGCTATTTGCGTGCGGAGTAGGCATTGACCAAAATACTTTAATAAAAGAAATTGAACTATAAAAATCATAGAATAAAAAAAGGAGTTTTCTGTTGTAAAGCTCCTTTTTGTTTTGTCTTATTGTTTGTTGTTTTTACTAAAAAGCACCCTATAGCGCGATTAACGGCTATTTTAGTTAGGTTTTAGCTTGCTTAAACGGTTTCTTCGCCATCTAACATAATCTTAATAATTTCCTTATCCGTTTCGCTCATACCTGCGCTTGCGATTTGTGAAACGCTTTCTATAGTGGCTTCAACACCTTCTTTAATTATGCCGTCGCCTGCAAAGAACTTTTTGCCGTTGTAGTGCATTTGTAAGCCTAGCAAGCCCGATTCAACTGCCATTGCAACCTTAGCGGCACAGCTAGCCTTTGCTCCGTCGCAAATAATACCGGAATCAATAGCCAAAGCGTTAATTAACGTGTGTGAAATATCTTCATAGTTACCGCCCAAAAGGTAGCAAACGCCACAACCTGCGCCCGCGCCTGCAGAAACAGCTCCGCAATATGCAGAAAGAGTGCCTATGCCTGCCTTTAGGTGTAAGGTAATAAGATTTGAAACTACTAACGCGCGGTAAAGCTTTTCCTGTGGAAGAGAAAGCCCTCTTGCGTAAACGATTACGGGAATAGAAGTAGCCATACCTTGGTTACCGCTTCCCGAATTTATAATAACGGGCAAATCGCAACCGTTCATACGCGCATCGCTACCTGCAGCGGCATAAGCTTTAGCGGTGGTTTTAATATCCGGTTGGTAAGAGCGCAAAATCACCTTACCTATGGAAGCACCGTAATCACCCTTAAGCCCTTCTTCTGCAATAGCCATATTGTATTCAATTTGTCTATCTAAAATTTCCTTAACGTCCTTAAGGTCAACCTCGTTTGCAAACTGGGTTATATCTTTAACGCAAAGCAGGGTTTTTTCTTTGGATTTTAAAGAGATGGGCGGAATATTTTCGTAAACGGTTTGGCCATCCTTTTCTATGTAAACAACGTTGGTATGGCTACGCATTATTCTAAGCTTAGCCGTGTGATTTTCCCCCTTCAAGGAAACCGTAATATCAAATATATCACAGCGGTCGGGAACAGTTATTTGTAAGGGGAAAGTGGCAACGTATTCCTTAATTTTTGCAATATCCTTCTTAGAAACCTTAGAAAGTGTTTGAAGCTCTGCGTTTGCGTCGCCCACTAATCCTGCGCAAAAAGCCGCCTTTATTCCCTTCAGTCCGCCGGTGTTGGGAACGGTTACGCTTTTGGCGTTTTTAACGATATTTGCGCTCACTTGCAAAATGGCGCTAACGGGATTTTCACCAAGCACGTTTTTAGCCTTTGCAACGGCATAGGCTATAGAAATAGGTTCCGTGCAACCCATAGCAGGCACTAGCTCTTCCTTTAAAAGGTTAACGTAGGTTGTGTATTTTTCTTTAGAAATCATAACTTTTTCCTATTCGTTGGTTAAATTTATATTTTTAGCAGATTAATGTAATAATACCACAAAAAAGAGTAATTTGCAATAAAAAACCACCACTTTGTGTGATGGTTTGATTTTTAGTTTGTTTTTTGCTTGCCGTAAGTTATTCAATATTAACCTTATCTGCTAAGATATAATCGGGGCGGTCCTTAATACCGTCGTATACCTTTGCAAGATAAACGTTGGTAATTGCGTTAAATATCCAACTGCCGGAAACAAGCAAGGTCGTTGTGGGGAAAAGCCAAGCTATTAAGGGTAGGGTAATATTGCAAATTGCAAGCACAATAAAGGTTATAAAGCAAGCAAGTGATAAAAAGCATACCGCTAATCCCATAATAAGTGATAAATAAAGGGGTGCGTCACTATTAGAAATAATGCCCGTTTTTGCAAGATTTATCATCTTTTTAAGGGTATATTTAGTTTCGCCTGCAAAGCGCGCTTGGCGTTCAAAGTCCACGAACGCCTGCTTAAAGCCAACCCAAGAGGCTAAACCGCGAATATATTTATCCTTTTCTGGCATGGCAAGAATAGCGTTAAGTGCTACTCTGTCGTAAAGCTTAAAGTCGCCCGTGTTTCTTGGAACGGGGCGCTTGGTGATTTTGTTAAGTAAAGCGTAGTAAACGGCGGCGGTTGCCTTTTTAAAAATACTTTCGCCCTTTCTTTTAATGCGTCTGCCGTGAACTACTTGGTAGCCCTCTGCCCACTTTTCTACCATTTCAAGAACAACCTCAATCGGGTCTTGAAGGTCGCAGTCAAGTTCTACAATAGCATCGCCTTTTGCGTGCTCGAATCCGCAAATTATAGCCGATTGATGACCGAAGTTTCTGCTAAAGGAAAGCCCTTTTACCCTTGCATCCTTTTGTGCAATGGTGGTTATAATATCAAAGGTTTTATCCTTACTTCCATCGTTAACGAAAATAATTTCAAAATCGTGCTTGTAGCCTTCAAATATTCTTACGGCTTCACTGTAAAATTTTTCCACGGTAAGTTCCTCGTTGTAACAGGGAACTACTATGCTTATAAGTTTTCTTTCCATAATTATATATTAACATAAAAGCCAAATCTTGTCAATACTCTTTAATAAATAACCGCAAATAACCGCTTTTTTACTTGTTCTTTTGCAGTATAGGACTTAAATTTATAATTTAACCTATAATATATATTAAATATAGTATTAAATTTCGCAAATGCTATTGACAAGAATAGTTGTTTTTGTTATAATAGATATAATATTCATAATGGGGAGTGTTGGCATACAAACCGTTGGCTAGCGCAATGAATTGCAAACTTTTATTTTGCGTGAATTGAAGATTTTCATCTTCATGAATTGCCTTTCGGCATGAATTGCGCCTTTGGTGCATTACATACACCTAGCGGTGATTGCATGCGTTTACCGTGTAAACGATTACATACACCTAGCGGTGATTACATACAAACCGTTGGTTTGATTAGACGCCTAAAACACCAAAAAAGATTTTAAGCTTATGCCTAAATAAAAGTGGGCAAAAGGAAAAAATATGATAAATGAAGTAATAACTGAAATTCTGCAAGCGGAAAGCAAGGCGGAACAAATAGTTGCAGAGGCTAACGCACGCGCGCTTGAAATTAGTGAGCAAAGCGGTGACGAATGCTCTAAAATTTTAGCCGAGGCTCAAGAACGCGGTAAAGCTACTCGCCAAGCGATTAAGGAAGATAGCGAAAAAATGGCAGAATGCGCTTATAATGAAATAATCAACGCTCAACAAGCGGAATGCGATAAGCTTCGCGCAGAAAAACAAGAAAAAATAAGTCAAGCAGGCGAGTATATTTTCAGGAGTATTTTAAATGGCAATTGCTAATATGCTAAAGCTCAAGCTGGTGGGAATAAATGCCTGTCAAACAGAGCTTTTAAATGCCCTTCAAAAGACGGGTGCGGTGCAGTTGACCGCCTCTTCTGAGTTTGAAGGTGGATTTAAAGCCTCTCACGAGCAAAGCGAGCTTAAAAACAAAAAAGATAGGGTGGAACAAGCCCTATTCTTAATAGCCGAAAAGTGTAAGATACTTAAAAAGCCCACTCTTGAAGGTAAGGCGTTTGGCGTAACCTACGGCGAATTTTCTAATATAATCCAGCAGGAGCGCGAGCTGTTAGCAGTAGCAGAAAGCGTTAAAGCAAGGGTAGATGAAATTGCCGCATTAAAGGCGGAAATCATCCTTTTAGAAAATGAAATCGCTTCCCTTAAGCCCTATTTAGCGGTAAATGAAAGATTTAGTGAGTTCAAAAGCACCTTAAAGGCGGAAGTAAGGCTTGGCGCGGTAGAAAAGAAAAACGCAGTTAAGCTTGGCGAAAGACTTTCTTTATTAGAGCTTGCAAGCTACGCAGAGTACGGCGAAATCGAAGGCATGTGCGCGGTAAGCGTTATCTTCCACGAAAGCATAAAGGGGGAGGTAGAGGCAATCCTTTCTGAATGCGCCTTTATAAGATGCTTAGAAAGGGGCGAATTTACCGCTCAAGAAAAAACGGCAGAAAAAAATAAGAGGCTGGAAGAGTTAAATAGGCAAATTGCTGATGCGGAAGAGTTTATTGCTAATCAATCGCAATCAGAAAAGCAGTTAAGGCTTCTTTGCGACTATTATCTTGTAGAAATAGAAAAGGGCGACTGCGCCGATAACTTTACCAGAACTAACTCTACCTTTTATCTTGAAGGATATATTCCGGAAGAAAAAAAGGATGAAATAACCCAAGCTTTAAACCAATTTGAAGGTAGTATTTATAGCGAGTACGCAAAAATAGAGGAAGGGGAGTTTGCTCCTACCTTGATGAAAAACAACAAGGTTACCTCTAATTTTGAATTCGTTACAAACCTATATTCCGTTCCCAAATATAAGGAATTCGATCCCAACGCGGTAATGGGAATATTCTTTGCAATATTCTTAGGCTTAATGACTGCAGACGTTGGCTACGGACTGATTATGATTGTGGGCGGACTAATATTTAACGCAAGGTCAAAGCACAAAACGGGAATAAATAAGCTTGCAAGCTTACTCGTAATGGCGGGTATTCCCACCGTGCTGTTCGGCTTAGGCTTTGATAGCTGGCTGGGTATGCCGGTAATGCAATGGCTGGGATTAATCAATAAGCCTTTAATGCCTGATCCCGTTGGCGATAGCTCGGTAATATTCGGCATAAGCGTTCCCTCGCTTCTTCTAATATGCTTAGGCTTTGGCGTGGTGCATATTATGGTTTCGCTTTGCGTGGTTGCTTACGTGGAAATCAGGCGCGGTAAAATACTTGACGGTATATTCGACGGCCTTGTTTGGGCAGTATTTTTAGCAGGACTTTTACTCTTAGTGTTATGTCAGGTAGGCGTTACCGAAGGGTTAGATAAGGTTGCTATAGGCCTACTTTTGGGTTCTGTAGTGATTGGAGCGCTAACCGCGGGAAGGCACCAAAAGGGCTTTGGTAAATTCACAAAAGGCTTCGGCGCGGTGTACGGGCTTATAAACTATATGTCTGATATACTAAGCTACGCAAGACTTTACGGCTTAATGCTTTCAGGCGCGCAGATAGCGCAAATAGTTTCAGTTCAGCTTGCAGTTCCCATGTTAAAAAGCCCCGGTGGGGTTGGCGGTGTAATAGCCTGCGTTGCAATAATGCTAGTTGGTCATATATTTAATATAGCAATGGGCTTACTTGGCGCGTTTATTCACGATTCAAGATTGCAGTACGTTGAATTCTTCTCTCACTTCTACACGGGTGACGGCGAGTTATTCACACCCCTTGGCTCTAAATTAGAGCACGTATATATAGAAGGCTAAAAGCCACGAGTTATAACGGCTTTTTGCAAAACAACGATAATTTATAACGCTTTTTATAAAGCGCAACAATTTTAGCTTAACGCATTTAATGCGAAAAAATAAAGAAAAACCAAATTTTTGGAGGATATTAAAATGGATGGATTCGCAGTAGCAATTTTAGGTTTATCACTATGCATGATTTTATGTGGCTCAGGTAGCGCGTTAGCACTTTTTAAAACGGGTAGCGCGGCTTCAGGTGTGGTTTCAGAAGACCCCAAGAAGTTCTCTAAGGTATTCGTATTAGCAGTTCTTCCCGCAACCCAAGGTATTTACGGTTTCGTAATTGGTCTTATGGGTATGAATAGTCTTGGTGCAGAAATGACTATGGGCCAAGGCTTTTCAGTAGTAATGGCAGCGCTTCCCATGACTATCGTTGGTTTTATCTCTGCATACTTCCAGGGTAGAACTTCCGTATCTGCAATTCAAGCAGTTGCTAAAGAAGATTCAGTATCAGGTAAGCTAATGCTTTTCCCTGCCATGGTAGAAACTTACGCAATTTTATCACTTGTTATTTCTATCATGCTTTTAAACTCTCTATAAGATTAAAAAATAGACCTATAACGCCGTTAACGGCATATTCGGAGTTTATTAATGAACGAACAAAGCATTTCAAAAAAGATAATAGAAGACGCTACCTTACAGGCAGAAGCTATTATTAATAACGCTATTAGTGAGGCAGACGAGCAAAGAATAGCTACCGCTCGCCAAGCTGATTTAAGCGTTAGCGAAATAGAAGAGCAGGCTAAAAGGGAAGGCGAGCTTTTAATAGAAAGAAGAAAAACTCTTGCAAGGCTGGATGCAAAGAAGATTGCGCTTGACTGTAAGCAAGAGCTTTTAGCGCGCGCTTTTGAAATTGCAAGGCAAAAGCTAAACTCTCTTTCTGGTAGCGATTATCTTAAGTTTATAGAAAAACAAATTGCAAGCTACGCAGAAAAGGGGGATACCGTTTGTATTTGCGGTAGCGCGCCTCTATCTATAGCAGAAGTGAGCGCTTTAGCTACCGTAAAGGAGCTTGGCTTAGAGGTTGTAAAGGGCGCTAGCTTTGGCGGTGGAATTAAGCTTTTAGGCAAAAAGACGGATAAGGATTTAAGCTTTAACGCAATTTTAGCGCAGTTTGCATTGACCAACGCTCAAAATATTTCGGCAATAATATTTAAATAATATGAAAGAAAAACGCAAATCCATTGATTTTATAAATTCAATATGCGCGTCACGCTCGCAAAGCCTATTAGGCGAGCAAAGACTTATAAGAATGGCGGAGGCAGAAAGCCTTGCGTCTGCTTTTGACGTGCTTAAGGAAGGTGCGTTCGGCGGTGAAATCAATTTTTCTTGCGCTGATTTTGAAAGGGCAATAGAAAATGAGGAAAATTTACTTAACGCATTCGTTAAGGAATACGCGCCAAGTGATGAAATAGAGGGCTATTGCCTAGCGCCTTACGATTTTTATAATGCAGAAGTAATGCTAAAATGCAAAAAACTTGGTTTTGCTTACGAAAACTACGTTGGACCTATTGGTGCGTTTAGCTTAGAAGAGCTTCAGCTTTTAGTAAATGGTGAATCGCAAGCAGTTTTTCCAAAAGAGCTTATAAATGCGGTAAAAGAGGGTGCTTTGGCGCTAGAAAACCAAGGCGGTGGAATGGCTGTTGGCGTTATTTTTACGCGTGCCAAGTACGAATATTTAACCAAAATAGTAAAAACGGGATACCTAAAGGAAATAATATCAAAGGAAATAGACGGCTTAAATCTTTGCTCTGCAATAAGGGCAAACGACGTTGAACTTGCAATGGCTCAGTATATAAAGGGTGGAGAGTTAAGTAAGGATGCGGTTAAGGCTATCGCTCTTAGGGATAAAAAGGCTCTTCACACCCTAATTTCAAAGGACTGTTGGATTAAAGATATTGCATTAAGGGCAATAGATATAGCAAACGGCGGAAAACCGCTTGTAGAAACGGAAAGAGAACTTAACAGTCTTTCGGCTAAAAGAATGATAGAGGGAAGATATACCGAAAGTGGCGGAACCTATCCCTTTATGCTGTATTACTACAAAAGAAGGAATGAAATTGCCTGTGTAAGAACTGTGCTTACCGGCAAGGCAAACGGACTTTTATCGGAAGAGATTAAAAGACGTTTAGTAACCGTTTAAGGTAGCCTTCAATAAGGAGTAGGATATAATGACAGATAAAATGGCAATACTTGGCGAAGGCGATAGCGTGCTTGCCTTTAAGGCGGGCGGTGTTGACGCCTATTACGCTTCCGATAGGGAAGAGGCCAAGGATATATTAAGAAAATTAGCAAAAGAGTACGCGGTTATATTTATAACCGAAACGCTTGCAGAGCAAATGGATGATTTATTAAAGAAATTTAATCAGTCGCCGTACCCCGTAATACTACCTGTTCCTTCGGGAAGCGGGGAAGGTGGCTATGCTCGCGCAAAGATGAAAGAGCGCATGGAAAAGGCGCTTGGCGTTGATATATTGTTTAACAGAGAGGACAAGTAAATGCAAGGCAGAATTATTAAAGTTGCAGGACCGCTTATCGTTGCGGAAAATATGGCCGATAGCAAGATGTACGACGTTGTTAACGTTGGCAAGCAAATGCTTATTGGCGAAATAATAGAGCTTCGTGGGGATAAGGCTTCAATTCAGGTTTACGAAGAAACGGCAGGTCTTTGCGTTGGCGATAGCGTTTATACCACCGGCGAGCCCCTTTCGGTAGAGCTTGCGCCCGGTCTTATAGAAGGTATTTTTGACGGTATTCAAAGACCTTTAACTAAAATCGTAGAAAATTACGGGGATAGAATAACCCGCGGTATAAGAGTAAACAGCTTAGATCACGAAAAGATTTGGGAATTTATTCCCACCGCAAAGGTTGGCGATATAATGCAGGCGGGCGACGAGCTTGGCTACGTTCAGGAAACGGCAGTAGTTCGCCATAAAATTACCGTTCCCTTTGGTATTAAGGGTGAATTAACCGCTATTAACGCAGGTAATTATAACATCACTCAAACGGTGGCGGTTATTAAGGATGAAAACGGATTGCATGAAGTATCTATGCTTCGCAAATGGCCCGTAAGAAAGGCAAGACCTTATAAGGAAAAAATGACGCCGTATATGCCCATGATTACCGGTCAAAGGGTTATAGATACTCTATTCCCTGTTGCAAAGGGCGGTTGCGCGGCAGTTCCCGGTCCTTTCGGAAGCGGAAAAACGGTTGTTCAGCACCAGCTTGCAAAATGGGCTGATGCAAAGATTATAGTTTACGTTGGTTGCGGTGAACGCGGTAACGAAATGACTGACGTATTAAACGAATTCCCAGAGCTTAACGATCCCACCACCGGTCAACCTCTAATGAAGAGAACCGTTCTTATTGCAAACACCTCCGATATGCCGGTTGCTGCAAGAGAAGCTTCTATTTATACAGGTATAACTATTGCGGAATACTTTAGAGATATGGGGTACGACGTTGCTATCATGGCAGACTCTACCTCACGTTGGGCAGAAGCGCTTCGTGAAATGAGCGGTCGTTTAGAAGAAATGCCGGGTGACGAAGGCTATCCTGCATATCTATCGTCACGCCTTGCAGAATTCTATGAAAGAGCGGGTATGGTTAAGGTATTAGGTAAGGAAAACGTAGTAGGATCTATTACCGCAATCGGCGCGGTATCTCCCCCGGGAGGTGACCTTTCAGAGCCCGTATCACAGGCAACCTTAAGAATAGTAAAGGTATTCTGGGGCTTATCTGCTTCACTTGCTTATAAGCGTCATTTCCCCGCTATCGATTGGCTTGTGAGCTATTCCCTTTACGCAGACAGATTAGGCTCTTGGTTTAAAGAAAACGTAGCGCCCGATTACAACGAGCTTCGCGCTTTCGTTATGAGAATACTTCAAGAAGAAGCAGAGCTAGATGAAATCGTTCGTTTAGTTGGTATAGATTCCCTTTCATATAAGGATAGAATGACCATGGAAACCGCAAAGGTTATCCGTGAAGACTACTTGCACCAAAACGCATTCCACGAAACCGATACTTATACTTCGCTTACCAAGCAGTATAAGATTTTAAAGCTTATTTACGAATTTTACCGCCTTGGCAATATCGCTATTGATAATTACGCAGAGCTAGACGATATTCTTGCTTGCGAGGGTAAGGAAAAAATCGGTAGAGCAAAATACGTGGAAGAAAGCGATTTAGAAAGTCTTGACCGCGCTCTTCGCGATATGACGGTAGAGCTTAAGAAAATAGCTGAAGCAGGTGAAAGTGATGTATAAGGAATATAAAACTATAAAAGAGGTAGTAGGACCTTTAATGCTCGTAGAAGGGGTAGAAGGGGTTGGCTATAACGAATTAGTAGAAATAACCCAAAAGAACGGCGACGTTCGTAGGGGTAAGGTGCTAGAGGTTAAGGACGATAAAGCAGTAGTTCAGCTTTTTGAAAGCTCACAAGGGCTAGAAATATCCACCTCTAAGGCTCGCTTTTTAGGCAGAGGCATAGAGCTTGCCGTTTCTGAAGATATGCTTGGTAGGGTATTCGACGGTATGGGTAACCCCCGTGACGGCGGTGCGCCTATTATAGCAGATAAAATGATGGATATTAACGGCGAGCCCATCAATCCCGCCGCAAGAGATTACCCCAACGAATTTATTCAAACGGGTATTTCTGCAATAGACGGACTTAATACTCTGGTTAGAGGACAAAAGCTTCCCGTATTCAGTATGAGTGGTTTACCCCACGCAGAGCTTGCTGCTCAAATTGCCCGTCAGGCAAGAGTTCGCTCAGGGGATAGTAAGTTCGCGGTAGTATTCGCAGCTATCGGTATTACCTTTGAAGAAGCCGAATACTTTATAGATGACTTTAGAAGAACGGGCGCAATAGAAAGAACGGTATTATTTACCAATCTTGCAAACGACCCTGCGGTAGAACGTATTTCAACGCCCAGAATGGCGCTTACCTGCGCAGAATACTTGGCTTTTGAGCTTGGTATGCACGTTTTGGTTATTATGACTGATATTACCAACTACGCAGAAGCGTTAAGAGAGGTTTCCGCTGCCCGCAAGGAAGTTCCCGGTCGCCGTGGATATCCCGGTTATTTATATACCGACCTTGCAACTCTATACGAAAGAGCGGGTAGAATTAAGGGTAAAGAGGGCTCTATAACTCAAATTCCCATTCTAACCATGCCGGAAGATGATAAAACTCACCCCATTCCCGACTTAACCGGTTATATTACCGAAGGTCAAATTATCCTTTCTCGTGAGCTTTATAAAAAGGGCGTAGTTCCCCCAATAGACGTTTTACCCTCACTATCCCGTCTTAAAGATAAGGGTATTGGCGACGGCAAAACCAGGGAAGACCACGCAGATACTATGAACCAGCTATTCGCTGCATACGCCCACGGTAAGGAAAGTAAAGAGCTTGCAGCAATCTTGGGTGATTCTGCTTTAACTGCTACCGATAAGCTTTACGCTGCCTTTGCAGAGCAGTTTGAAAAGGAATACGTTTCACAGGGGTTTGAAGCAAACAGATCTATAGAAGAAACTCTTGATATTGGTTGGAAGCTGCTTTCTATACTTCCCAGAAGCGAATTAAAGCGTATTAAAGAAAAATATTTAGATAAATACCTTAAGGCATAAATATAAAATTTAATTGCGTTGCAAAGAAGCGGTATTGTTTATAGGAATAAAATTCTTTAAATAAATCTAACCGTAACTTTAATTGTAATGCAAAGCGGTAACGGCAAATTTTTCTTGCGCCGTGGCTAATTTAAACTCACTTTATATATAATAAGGAAATAAAGATGTCAAGACTCAACGTAAATCCCACCAGAATGGAGCTTAAAAAGCTTAAGGCTAGGCTAAAAACGGCAACCCGTGGGCATAAGCTTTTAAAGGATAAGTCAGATGAAATGATTCGTCGCTTTTCCGCTCTTATAAAACTTAATAAAACCATGCGTGATGAGATAGAGCAGTCTTTAAGCGAGGTATTAAAGGAATTTTCTTATGCAAAAGGTCAGCTTTCTAAGGGTGCGTTAGAAAACGCATTTATGATGCCCACTGCCACCTTGGAAATAGAGCGCGGTATTACCTCTATTATGAACGTAGAAGTTCCCAAGCTTACCGTTAAGGAAAGTAGGGGGAAGGAAGCATATCCTTACGCTTTTGCACAAATCACAAGTGAGGCGGATTATTCTGTTAAAAGAATTGCGGAAGTTATTTCAAAGCTGGTAGAGCTTGCCCAAATAGAAAAACAGGTTGCAATGCTTGCAGATGAAATAGAAAAAAACAAGCGCAGGGTAAACGCATTAGAGTACGTTATGATACCCCAGCTGGAAGAAACCATTCATTATATAACCGCAAAATTGGATGAAAACGAAAGAGCTTCCATTACAAGACTTATGAAGGTAAAATCCATGATTGCCCAAAGAGAGGGCGAATAATTTAAAAAATAACCTGCTTATAGCACGGCGAAAGTGCCGTTAATCGACCTATAGGCAGGTTTTTTATATTTTTTACGGGCAAAAAACGCATTAAAAATTCCAATAAGACTTGCTTTAAAAATAAAAAATTGATGCAAAAATAAAAAATATTTAAAAAAATTCGTAAAAATTGCGTGAAAAGTATTGTAAAATTTGAAATCTTGTGTTAATATATTCGTATCTAGAATTATATTATATAATAATAAAAGCATATCTTTGGCTTGGAGATAGGTTATGTTAAACAAAAATCGCACAAAATTTGTATCCGTAATACTGGCAATGCTGGCAATGGCATCGCTCGTTTGTGCATCTGCATTTTCGGCGGTTGCGCAAGAAATTCACTCTTTGTCTTATGGTGAAATCATTTCTCAAATGAGTGATGAGGTAAGCGCTTCCGGAATAGTTGAAGAGGGCGCTTTAAAAGAGGGTGAAAATTTCGGTGCATTTATCAGTAACCCCATAGAAGAAATAAGGCGTGCCCAAGCAATCGCGGTAGTAGAGCTTGCAGAGCTTAGAACGGCTTTTGTAAATGCCTATGCAGATGAAAAGCTTCCTGAAATAGCAGAAGCTAAGAGCATAGAAGCTATTGCTAAGATAAGGGATGAAGCATTGGCGGACTTTAAAATTGGCGGTAAAATTCTTGCAAGTGCGGTTTGGCAAGATGCGTTAAAGGAATTAGAGTCACAGTTCAAAGCCAAAGAACAACAAATTCTAGATATTATAGCAAAAGATGAAAAAGCTTATAACGACTACGTAAACGAACAAGCCACGTCGGTAGTAGATTATTACAATAAACTCTTGGAAGTAACTCTTCCGGGAACTTGTACGGAATATAACACCTTTGGTTATTATTCAGCAGGGCAAGCATCAGTTTTAAGAACGGTTTTTGAAAAGTACGTTGAAGCGGGCGCTGCAGAAGGTGAATGGAAGTTAAAGGATTCAACCAACACCATTGCATACGATCCCAAGAAGGTTGGTGAGTGCAAGGTTAAGGTTGATGAAATAACCGCAGAAGCAAAGAAGGCTTTAGAGGGCATTCCCAGAAACGACTTTGAAAAAGCCCACCAAACTTACTTAGATTTTATTGAGTTTGATTCTAAGCCTCACAGCACTGAAGAACGCGATGCAAAGGTAAAAGAACTTAAAGACTTATGTACCAAAGCCTTTTACGATTATGAAAACAAGTTCACGCAAGATCTTAAGGTTGGCTACAAGGTAGAATACGAAGAACTTAAATCCAGAATAGAATTTATAGATAAAAACCCCAACTACGCTGCAATTAAAAACGATTCTATAACAGATAAGCACGGGGTTGTAAAAATCGTAGCAAAATATGCAAGCGGTTTAAATAAAGGGGAACTCGCAAAGGTAATTCCCGAAGGAAGCGTACTTTACGTATATGCAGGCTCTAACAGCAGTGCAAAGCGAGTAGTATCCAAAACCTTGCAAGAAAGCGATAAAAAGCTTTCCGTAGCATACTATTTAACCTTTAGGGTAGAAAGGGACGGTTATAAGTACATAAAACTCCCCACGGAAGTAACTGCAGAAAACGGTATTACTAAAACCAAGATTTATTACGAAGTAACCATTGACTTAGAAGGTTATTACGAAAAGTATTGCAAGGCTGACGGCTTTGAAAAAGAAAAATTAAAAAATATAACCGACGCATCAGAAATAGTTTCCGGTCTTGAAAACGCATCAATTTGTTACGGATATGAGAACGGAAAAGCAGAAAAACTAGACTATAAGCTCGAAGGAGGGGTACTTGTGTTTACCACCACGTCTCATTTGACAAATTTATGTATTGCAGGTTTTGATTTAGAAGCATTATTTACAAAACCCTTATTCTGGGTTGTTTGCTTGGCTGCATTTATCTTGCTAATAATCATTATTTTAGCAATCATCAAGCACGTAAGATACTCTATTAGATTCGTATCTAACGGCGGTACTAAGGTTCGCAGAATTCGTGCCGCAAAGGGCGAATATTTTGTAATGCCTGAAGATCCTGTAAAACCCAATTACGTATTCTCTGGTTGGTATACCGATAAGAAGCTTACCCGTAAGTTCTTCGGCACCTGCATGGTTAAGAGAAAGAGCTTCAAGCTATACGCAAAGTGGTCTGCACCCGTTACCTTAGATAGACTTATTAAAATGTACGATGAACTTCGTGATTTAATGAGATCTTACAAGAAAGAAAGCTTCAAGGTTGTAATGGGCTTAACGGAAACGGAAAGAATTGCAACTATGTACTTCAAGGGTAATCACATTCAACTAAACTTTGCTTTAGATCCTGAAGAACTTATTAAAGAAGGCATCTTCGTTATCACCAGCAAGGAAAAGAAGTTTGCAGAAGTTCCCTCTCAATTACTTATCTCAACAGAAGAAGCTTACACAATGGCTTGTCAACTTATCAACCGCGTTCTTCTTAACAAGGGCTTACAAAGAATGTCTGATTACGTTCCCGGCCCTGGCTCTACTGAAGAGGAAAGAAAGAATGGCTTCACTTACATGATAAGAAACGCTCGCGTTGCTTCCACTGCAGAAGATTACTTCGATCTATTACGTATTGCTCTTAAGTCTTACGTTATGGAAGAAAACAACGGCAAGTTCAGACCTGGCGATAAGGTTACTCTTGCAAGAATTTATATCGAAAAGGAAGTTGCTCACGTATACTTACCCAAGGTTAAAGGCGAAAAGGCACTTAAGGGTAAGCGCAGGGCTCGCTTTGCAGATACCCCTGTAGAATTCAAGATTTTAGTTCCTCGTGATATGCTTGAAGCTTACGAGTTAATCGATAAGGTTATGAAGCACAACGGTCTATCTAAGAATCCTGAAAATGCTAACGATTTAGCTGATATGAAGCTTCCTGCAACCAACGGTTTTGCTTACACCTTAGTTTTCTAAGCAATAATTAAATAAACTAACGCTCAAGATTAACCTCTTGGGCGTTTTTTTGATATAGAAAAACCTCCTATGAAAATTATATCATAAGAGGTTTTCTTTTTTTGGCTTTTTATTGTGTGAACTAAATAGGGTTCACTTCATAGTCGCGTGGCTTGGTAGAGGTTTACCGGTGTTGGAAAAGAGCCTTCCACAGTGGGGGAAGGGGGACCACGTTCGTGGTGGATGAGGTGTTTTGGTAAAAAATACAAATAAAAATTAAAGCACTAAATTATACAACTCCTCATCCGTCACTCGAAAACTCGTGACACCTTCTCCCGCAGGAGAAGGCAAAAGTGAAACCCGTTGACGGGTAGCAGGTAATAAGTGCATGACTGGCAGGAGGTGAAGTGTAACGTGCCGAGGGGCTGAGGGAGAGTTTTTTTGAGCTTCTATTTTGTTTTACTTTTATCTCTCCCTCCGTCAAAAATCGGGAATTTTTGCCACCTCCCCCGTCAGGAGGAGGCTTACTTTTTTTACATTAAACACGAAAGCATCAATTCATATACAGTACAAGCCGTTGGCTTTGCAATGAATTGCAATTTTAAAACCATGTGAATTGAAGAATTATCTTCATAAATTGCCTTTCGGCATGAATTGCACCTAAAGTGCATTGCAATTCAAATCATGGCGCGAAGCAAGAAATCATGGCAATGCCAATTCATGACGGCTTCAGGCGTCAATTCATTGTGCTAGCTCTTGGCTTGAAGATATACACACCCTATTACAAGACGTTATACACATAAAAAGCTTGCGAATGTTAAAAAATAGGGCAAAAAAGTTAATTTATCCACAAAAAACCCCTTCTAATGCACCTTATGTTGATATCTTTGTGGATAACTTTACCACTTATCCACAACAATTACTTGCTTGGGTGAATAATTTTTTGCACGTTTTTAATAAGTTACTAGCTTTAAATGCACAAGTATAATTTGCTAAAATTAGCAATATATATAAGATATGTTAAAAAACTTTTGGGCTAATAAAAAGGGTATAAAAATAGCGTGTGTGGCGGTTTGCTTATTACTTATTGGGGTAGCGGTAATTAGCCACGTCATAAAAGAAAATAAGCAGGTAAACGCAACACCTCAAGCGCATTACACGGTTGTTATTGATGCAGGTCACGGCGGTATAGACGGCGGTGTTTCAGGCATAAATACTTCCGTTAAGGAAAGTGACGTTAATCTTGCCATTGCCAAAAAACTAAAGGAACTTTTTTCTTTAGCCGGCTTTAACTGTGTTATGACGCGCCCCTCCGCTTCCGGGCTATACGGCTACCTTGCACCGGGGCATAAGGACCGCGACATGCGCGCGCGTGCGAAAATAATAAATGAAAGCAACCCATCCCTTGTTATTTCTATTCATCAAAACAACTATTCAAGCCCCTCACGCCGGGGCGGTCAAGCCTTTTACAAAAAGGGTGATAAACAGGGCTACTTGCTTGCAACAACCCTTCAACAGGCGTTAAACGGCGTTTACACAGGTGTTAAGGATTACGCGCCCCTTTGCGGTGATTATTTCATATTAAACGTTTCCCCTTGCCCTGCAGTAATTGTGGAATGCGGTTTTTTATCTAGCCCGCAAGATGAAGCCCTTTTAATAAGCGAAGAATTTCAGCTTTCTTTAGCAACTGCAATCTTCAACGGTTCGCTGGAATTTTTGGTTTGCAACCGATAAAAAAACAAGTATAAAAAACGTTTACTTTCACAAATGGCTTGCAATATTGTTTTAAAAGTGCTAAAATAAAAGTGCGACCTATTTTAATAATCACACACAAGTATACTCCTAGGTGAAGTGTACCTTTTTCGCGTTATAAAAAACTTGTGTGTGGAATATAAGTTTTGTTAAAATAGTGTCGCAACTTAAGCGAAGGGGCTCTTTACAGGTGTCGGCTTCGTTTGAGGTCGGCACTTTTTTATTGCTAAAAAATTACTGTTTGTGCCGAAGGGAGGTTTTTTATGAAAAAAATTGTTATTGCATTACTATCTGTAATTATGGTAGTAACAGGCGCACTCTGCATGATTTCATGCGTGCAACAACCACCTGTTGGTGGCGCATCTTCTGCAACTTCAGAAGAAAACCAAATCCGTAAGGTATATAACTCTTACGTTGTTTATGCAGAAGCTATGGGGGAAACACCGCTTTCTTATGAAATGTGGCTTTTAAGCATCCGCGGTGAAGACGGAAAAGACGGTCAGGACGGCTTAGATGGTAAAGACGGCAAAGACGGTGAAGACGGCTTAGACGGAAAGTCTGCTTATCAAATTTGGCTTGACCTTGGCTATAGCGGAAGCGAAGCTGACTTTATTGAATGGTTAAAAGGCGAAAAGGGCGACCAAGGTGAACAAGGCATCCAAGGTGAACAAGGCATCCAAGGCGAACAAGGCATCCAAGGCGAAAAGGGTGATAAAGGCGACCAAGGTGAACAGGGTATCCAAGGTGAACAAGGCGTTGGTATTGAAAAGGTAGAATTTGATAAAGATGGTAATCTTTTAATAACTTTTACTGATGGAACAACACAAACAGTTGCCATACCTGAAAAGCAAGAGCACGTTCATACCTTTGGCAATTGGATTGCATTTACAACTGATGACGTAACTTGTGAAAATAGATTATTCTTCCACGTATGTTCAAGCTGTAATGGCATTGAATGGAAGCAAGGCACTTATGAAGACCATAATTGGGAAACAGTTACAACCGCTCCCACCTGCCAAGCACAGGGATATGACACAAAAACCTGTTTAATTTGTAATAAGGTGGAAGTTGATAATTA
>JAZSMG010000115.1:0-7539 GCA_045535775.1 Christensenellaceae bacterium
GAGTTATGCGATATAACTGGAACTTCTTCAATTGAATTACTTAACTTAAACAATCAATCACTTTCAAAAGTTAATTACGATTTAATTAAACCTGAAGTATCGTCAAGCTCGTTGGTTGGTGAACGCTATATTGGCGACCACATTACGATAGAACCTACCTATATGGCAGACGTTCTTGATCCTAATTTATCATATAAGATGTACGTTAAAACACCAAGTGGTAAATATGCTGTTGCAACTGACGGAACGGTGTTAAAAGAGGGTGTTAGCCCTGAAAAAGAATACGTAGTAATTGCAGAAGAATACGGTTCTTACAGTGTTTATTACGAATGTGAAGACGTAAATAAGAATAAAACAATTTATTCATACGTATTTACCATTGTAGACGTAAAAGCGCCTGAAGCAACAATTAGCGGTAGCGTTACAAACGCAAAGGTGGGGGATACGATAGTTGTTCCTTCAGTTAGCGGAACGGATGATTACACTAGCGTTTCTTATATGATTAGCGTTAAGTATCCGGATAGCACGCGTGTAACCTTAAAAGGCAATTCATTCGTTGCAACTATGGCTGGTGAGTATACGGTGATTTATTTTGTTTATGATGAAACATTTAACCTTACTACCATAACCTACGTTATCAACGTGGCTTAATAGGAGGATGAAAAATGAAAAATATTAAAAAAATAATTTGTTTATTGCTTGCATCAATCATAGCGTTTGCGGTGGGTTGTAAAGATAATCCGGATTCAAATTTAGATTCATCTTCCTCTGAAGGTGGCGGTCAAGGTGGAAACGAAATTGTTTCACCCGTTAATCCTGTTAAACCAACTTCATTCGGTGAAGTAAAGGGTGAGCGCCATGAATATAAGATTACCGAAACTGGTAAATATATCATCAACGCCGGCAAAACGGATTATAAGATTTTAATCCCAAAGGGTATGGCTCAAAACGATTATATTTCAGCAGCCGTTTCAGACCTAAGACTTATGTTTTTAGAAGCTACAGGAGTAGAGCTTGAAGTAGTTGAGGATGGTGGAGAGTTAAACGGCAAATATCTTGCAATTCACTCTACCACGCTTTGTTCTGCAGAAAGTATAGGTGCAACGCGTGAAGCTCTTGGTCGAGGCGGATTCCGTATCGTAACTCAAGGGGAAAACGTTATAATGTGCGGTGCAATACCTGAGGCTTCAATGTATGCAACGTACGAGTTTTTACATCAAGCATTAGGTTTTGATTTATTGTATACAGATTATTACGTATTAGACAAAAATGTTACTGACTTAAAACTAATGAACTATGACGTTACAGATATTCCCGATTTTGAATACAGAATGCAATCTAGTGGTTGGATTCGCTATAATAATCAAAATATCAAGCGTATGAGATGGACTAACGACAGTGACTGGATTATTCCGGTTAATGGAAATAACTGGCATAATACCTTTGATTATTTGCCACCTGAAACTTATAAAGTAAGCAATTCTGAATGGTATTCAGAGCCTAGAGGTGATCAGCTTTGTTATACAGCCCATGGTGATGAAGAATCGAGGGCAGAAATGATAGATATTATTTCTGCAAAAGTTATTGAGCTATTTTCAATGGAAACCTACAAGGATTATAACCATATTAGTATTTCTATTCAAGATAACCAAAACTGCTGTATTTGTGATACGTGTGCTGCAGCAAAGCAAAAATACGGTGCAGATTCTGCAGTTATGGTAATGTTCTTAAACGATGTTGCAAAAGTTGTTGATGCATGGATGAACACTGAAGAAGGCGCGCCTTATAAGCGTGATTTCAGAATTTTATTCTTTGCATACCACGCAACGAACGCTGCTCCCGTTGTTTATGACGAAGCCACTAAAGAATATAAAGCAAGCGCACCCGAAGTAGTTTGTCATCCCAACGTAGCAGTATATTTTGCTGAAACGAACGGCGATTATACTCAAAACTTCCACGATGAAGGAACTGCAAACACTCAAGTTGGTAAGAATATGAAAGGTTGGGCTGTTTTAAGTAAGGAAATTTATTTCTGGTCATACAGCACTAACTTTAGCCATTTCTTAACACCATATAACAGTTTTGATACCGTTCAAGACATTTTAAAATTTGCTAAGAATGAAGACACGATGTTTATCATGATCCAAGATCAATGGATACAAACCGGAGGGGAAACAGGCTTTGGTGTTTATAAAAACTGGTTACACTCTAAGCTTGAATGGAACGTAAACGCAAACGTAAGTGAATTAGAAGATTATTTCTTTGATAATTATTTCTTGGAAGCTTCTGATACTATGCATCAACTATTTAACGAATACAGAGCATGGGCAAGATATCAAACGGATAATTTAGGTTATAAGGGTTATCGTTCGGTTTACTTTGGCGCTTTAAAAAGCGAGTTGTGGCCACAAAGAATACTTGAAAGATGGATTTCATTAACAGATAAGGCTAGAAAGGAAATTGAAATTTATAAGCAAAGTAATCCTTCTTTATATCAAAAGCTTGATAAGCATATAGCAATGGAATCACTTGCATTCCGTTACCTATTAGTATCTTTATATTCAAGTCAATACGATCCCTCTTATCTTCGTTCAGTTAAGCAAACTTTTGCAACCGACATATTAAATGCGGGATTAACTTTAGTTGCCAGCACCTCTGGTCAAAAAGTTGAAAATCTTCTTTCACAATGGGGTGTAATGTAAAATACGGAGCGTCTATATATGCATAACTTGAATTACATTAAGACTAATGAATTTATAGTAAAAAACGGAAAGAGTGAATACAAGATTTTAATAAGCGAAAGCGCAAAAAACGATTCGTATATTTCATTTGCTCTTTCCGACCTTCGTGAAAGGATACAAGAATCTACCGGCTGTTTATTAGATATCATATATGATAGCGAAAAACAGTTAGACGGAAAGTATCTTATAATAGGCGAAACAAAACTTGCTAAAATTGAAGATTTAGGAGCTGAAAAAGCAACGCTTAAAAAGGGTGGATACGTTATTGCTACAAAAGATAAAAACGTATTTATGTGTGGCGCTAACACGGAATCTTCCATGTATGCCGTTATGACCTTTTTGAAAATAACTTTAAATTTTGAGCAGTATTTTACAAATCATTATAGTTTAAGTAAAAACGTTGAAGTTTTACCCCTTTATGATTTTAACGTTACAGACGTTCCCGATTTTGAATACCGAATGCAATCGGTAGGGTGGATAAGGTATAACGACGAAAATCGTAAACGAATGAAATGGACTAATGAAACCGATTGGATTATTCCCGTAGACGAGCAAAAAGCGGTTTGGCATAATACATTTAATTATTTACCGCCCGCGCTTTATAAGGATGAGCATCCCGATTGGTATTCAGCGCCAAACGCAGATCAAATATGTTATACGGCGCACGGAAATGAACAAGAACGAGCGAAAATGATAAAAATAGTTGCCGATAGAATAATAACCTTATTCAAAATGGAAAAATATCGCAATTATAATCATATTAGCGTTTCTATTCAAGATAATCAAAACTGTTGCACCTGCGAAACCTGTTTAAAGGCAAAACAAAAATACGGCGCAGATTCCGCCGTAATGATTATGTTTTTAAACGACGTTGCAAAGCTTGTTGAAGAATGGATGCAAACGCCCGACGGCGCTTCGTATAAACGCGATTTTAGAATTTTATTCTTTGCGTATCACGCTACAAACCAACCGCCCACCGTATTTAACGAGCAAACCGGCGAATTTGAGCCAAGCGCACCCGAAGTAGTATGCCACCCAAACGTTGCCGTGTATTTTGCCGAAACAAACGGCGATTACACCTCTAATTTTCACGATAAAGGCACGGCAAACACCAAAATAGGCGAAAACATGTTGGGTTGGGGTAAATTAAGCCGTGAAATTTATTTTTGGTCATATAGCACTAACTTTAGTCATCATCTTATTCCATATAACAGTTTTGATACAGTTCAAGACATTTTAAAATTTGCAAAAGATCAAAATTGCAAATTTATTATGATACAAGATCAATGGATTCAAAAGGGTGGCGAAACGGGCTTTGGCGTATTTAAAAACTGGTTGCATTCTAAGCTTGAATGGGACGTAAACGCCGATATAGAAGGTCTAAAAAATCAATTCTTTGATTGTTACTTTATGCAGGCTAGCGCCACGATGAAGAAACTTTTTGAAGAGTGGATAGAGTGGGCTAAATGGCAAAAAGTTCTTGGATATGAAGGCGCGCACTCCGTTTATTATTGGGCGTTAAGGCATGATATGTGGCCAAAAGAAAAGCTTGAACAGTGGATAAATTACACAGAGCAAGCAAAAAAAGAAATTGAAGTAAACAAAGTAGCAGATCCCATTCTTTACGAAAAGCTTTTAAATCATATAGGTATGGAAGCAATAGCCTTTAAATATTTATTGATAAGGCTTTATGCGGACGTATTAACACCTGAAAGATTATATGAATTAAAAATTTCTATGAAAGCGGACGTATTAAGATCGGGTATAACTTTGGTTAATAGCACGAAACAAACCACCGTTGAAGAATTATTTAGCGGTTGGGGGGTATAGTGCGCTTAATAACGGCTCTATGCCAAATAAAAAAATAAACTGCGAAAAGCAGAAAAATGGAGGAAAAAGTATGAAAAAGCTATTGTCTTTGTTAATCTCATTGCTAGTTTTAACGTTGACTTTTGGTATCGTTGCTTGTAATAACGTTGTTGATTCGTCTTCATTGTCAGAATCTTCATCATCTTCTTCAGTAATCGAACCAGAAATTCAATTAAACGTTACGCTAAGCGAAGAAGCATTAACATTAGATCGCTATGAAGAGGGCTTGCTTAGTGCAGTCGTTACGGATGAAGAGGGTAACGAAGTTAGTGAGCAAGTAACTTGGGAAAGTGACAACTTATCAGTTGCAACCGTTAATAACGGATTTATTGAAGCAACCGGCGTAGGTAGTGCAAACATCACCGCAAGCGTAGGTGAAGCAAGCGCAACCTGTGTTGTTACGGTAGAAGATACCGGTGCTTTACCCGTTCTTAACGTAAGTGATGAATCTATTGAGTTAATTGTTGGCGGAAGCTACGGTGTAGAAGCAAGCTTAACTTATAAGAGAAACCTCATAGAATCAGCAACTATTACTTACGAAATTCTTGATGCAGCGGTTGCAAGCGTAGATGAAAACGGTAACGTAACCGCATTACAGTTTGGTGAAACCACTTTACGTATCGTTGCTAACTGGAAGGGTATTGATCCTGCTTACTTAACTCAAGAAATTCCCGTTGTGGTAAAGGAAGACGTTGTGGTTGAAATCGAACAAACTGAAGCAGTTGAAATTTATACTTCTAATATTGAATTAGATGGCATTCAATTTGCAAATACTGCAACTCTTACTTCAAAGGTTTTAATTGATGGCTCAGCTGACGGAATTGATCAAAGCAGAATCTCTTGGGCTTCTTCAAATGAAGACGTTTTAACCGTAGTAAACGGCGTTATTACCGCTGCTGGCGAAGGTGAAGCAGAAGTTACCGTATCTTATTCAACTGATGCTAAAACTTATACTTCAACCGCTTTAAAGGTAAGCGTATTATTCCCCGTTGTAGAAAAGGACGTTAAAGTATACTTAGATGCAAGCAAGGCTACCGTTGGCGAACAAATTTCTGCAAGTGAAATTTTTGGTAGCGAACTTGCTATTGCAAGAATTTTTGCTCTTGGCGAAAGTGATGATATAAGCGCAAGCGCAACTTGGCTTAAAGAACACGATTTTGGTAGTGAACAAGAAAGAACTCATAAGTTAGTAGTTGCAAATGCAGAATACGGCTATGCAATCAGCGCTGTTATAGTTACTAAATATATTACAACCGCTCAAGAGCTTGCTTCATTACAAAGCTATTGTGAAGTAGAAGAGGGTTCTCTTGGCTCAACTTATTATAGCTATAGCGGTTACTTTATGCTTGCAAATAACATTATTGCAACCGGCGAAGAAGCACCCTTCAAAGCACCTTCTATGGGTTCTATCGGTTCTGCTGGTCACGCTACAGATTTAGCAGGCTTCCACGGAACTTTTGATGGTCAAGGTTATACCGTTAAAGGCTTCAAGTTTGACGTAGGCGGTATCTTTGGTGATATCGGTAAAGGCGCGGTTATTAAAAACGTAGCGTTTGAAGATTGTGACGCTGCATGGAGAAACTTTACCGCAGCTGAACCCGTAAGACAAGACGGTGTTGGCGTTTTAGCAGCTAACGCAGCAGGTAACTTCTTAATTGAAAACGTATTCGTTGAATTAACCGGTAACTGTGCAAACGGTGGTGCATTAGTTGGTCGTTCTATTAAGGGCGGAACTATTAAGAATTCAGTTATTATTTACAACGCAACCGGTGGTTGGACTATGGGTGCAGTTTCAAGTTGGAGAATGGCTGAATCCGTAGCAGAAAACGTTTACGTAATTATGCAAGGCAAAACTGCACAATTATTTGGTAACGATGCTAGCTATTCTTTCGCAAGTGGAAGCACCTTTAAGGTAGTAACTGCAAGCGAAGATGCAACCGCTATTGAATATAGCAATTTACCTGCAGAATATTGGTTTGCAGAACCCGGTATGGTTCCCGTATTCAAAAGCATGGTTAAAGAATTAGTTCTTGATCAAACCGAAGTTTCAGTTGATGAAAACGGCGAAGTTAAGTTAACTGCAAGCTTAAAGGATATTGCTGATGGCGTTATCACTAATAACGCAAATTGGACTTCTTCTAACGAAGAAATCGCAACCGTAGAAAACGGTGAATTAACCATTTTAGGTATTGGTAACGTAACAATCACTGCACAAATTGGTGCTTATAGCGCAACTTGCGCGGTAGAAATTACCGAAGCTCAGCTTCCCGTTGAAGATAAAACTTCTGTAAGATTAACATTAGAAGCAAAGAATGAAGCTTCATTGGCAGAACAATTAATTGCTGAAGGCGTTAAGGCAGGTTTGTTTGCAAGCTTTGAAGTTGCTAGCATTACCGATGCAAACGGCGCTTTAGTTGCAGAAAACTTTATTGCAACTGCAGATGCAAACAATACTCGTGAAGCAACACTTATCGTTTACGCAGCGGATAAAGGTTACAAAGTAAATGCTTTAGTAATCACAAAATACATTAGAACCGCTCAAGAACTTGCTTCATTACAAAGCTATTCTGTAGTAACTGAAGGTTCTAATGGCACAAAATATTACAGTTACGGTGGTTACTTCGTGCTTGCAAACAACATTATTGCAACTGGCGAAGAAGCTCCTTTCAAAGCACCTTCAATGGGTTCTATTGGTTCTGGTGGTCACACTACTGATTTAGCAGGTTTCCACGGCACGTTTGACGGTCAAGGTTACGTTGTTCAAGGCTTTAAGTTTGATATCGGCGGTATCTTTGGTGATATCGGTGAAGGCGCTATTATTAAGAACGTTGCGTTTGAAGATTGTGACGCTGCATGGAGAAACTTTACCGCGGCTGAAGGCGAATATTTAAGACAAGACGGTGTAGGTGTTCTTGCAGCAAACGCAGCA
>JAZSMG010000134.1:0-6467 GCA_045535775.1 Christensenellaceae bacterium
AGTGTATCGTTTAAATGCACTTGCTTTTTTGTTGTTTAAAAGGTTGACTTGTGCTTTTTTTAGGTTGGCTTTTCTTTGGTTTTGGGTTGTTTTTTGCGCGTTAACCGACTTATAGCCCCACTTTTTTGTTCTGCGTTTAAAAATTGAGTAATTCTTTTTGCACCCTTTATAGCATCTTCCCTTGTGCATAAACAAGAAACCCTTATGCAGTTTTGCGCCCTAAATGCTTCCCCGGGTGTTACCACTACCCCAGCGCCGTAAAGCAACTGCTTAAAGAAGAGTTCGCCTTCCTTTTTTACGTCCACAACCAAATAGGGCGCGTTTGTTCCGCCGCATACCGTTAGTCCTTTTTCCTCAAAGGGCTTTTTTAATATGCGTGCATTTTGGCGGTAATACTCTACCCTTCGCCTTTGTTGAAGAACACATTCTTTTGAGTAAGCGGAAAGCGCAACCCTTTGCATAATAACGTTAACGCCGTTACTACGCAAACACACGTACCTTTTATAAGCCGAATAAATGGGATTGCTTTTTTTAATAACCACGTACCCCAGCCGAAGCCCGGTGAAGCATAGGTTTTTAGAATAAGAGCGCACCTCTATTACGTTGGAAGAGTTTTCAAAGGCGTAAGGGGGAAGGTAGCTTGAGGTAAAGTCCGCATAAGCGCCGTCTATTACCGCCAAGTAGTTGTTTTTAAGACTATGCAAGCAAAGCTCTTCAGTTTGCTTTACGCTTAAGGTATACCCCATTGGGTTGTTTGGTGAGCAAAAAAAGGCTACGTCTACACCTGTTTGTGGCAAAGGAAAGGGAGAAAGATTGGTGCTTTTATAAAAATCCACCTCTACCCCGTGCAAGGAGCAAAGCTCTTCGTATAGCGGATAGGTGGGCGTTACTATTGCACCTTTTTTAAAATCGCACACCTCCAACAGTTCGCCAAGTGCAGGCTTTGCGCCGTTTGTTATAAAAATTTCCTCAGGCAAAACTTCTGCGCCTAAGCGGTTATAATAGTTGCTAATTTCCTGCCGTAATTCCCAAATACCCTCTTCTAAAGGGTAACCGCAAAAGCCTTCCGGTTGAATAAAGGCTTTGGACTCATTTACGATAGCCTCACTAATAACCTCCGGCGGGGGGAACTTGACGTCACCCACACCAAGATTAACAACCTCTTTAGCAAAATTTTTACTTTTATAATTTTCTACCTCACTGCTAACCCTTGCAAACACGTAATCGCCGTTCACAAAATTATACCCATTTTTTACTCGCATAGCCCACCCCACTCACCGGAAAACAGAAAGCGCGGATAAGAATAAATAAAAATGCTTTTATTCTTCATTTGCGCCACTATTTTACCGCCTTCGAATTCAAGTATAAAGTTTTCCCCACAAGCGCCCGTTTTATTCAAAACCGCAAAAACTGCGCTTGCCCCACTTGAACAGCAAAGAGTTTTACCGCTACCGCGCTCGTACACGATAACCTTTGCATACCGCTTTCTTCTTTCCACAAATTCCACGTTTACACCACCGGGAAAAGTTCCGCTTTCGTTAATAGCCTTAACGATTTTTTCGCGCAAGTGAATTGAATAAAGCCCCTTTATAACAAGGTGCAAATTACCAACGTTAACAAGCGTTGCGCGCACCCTTAAGGTTTTACCGCCAAAGCGCAAAAACAATAGCTTATTAAAGATTTTTTGGTTACCGATTGGCTCTTGAAAGTGCGGTTTACCGACTTCTACGCCCACTTTTACCTTTTTACCGCGCGGAAAAACGCTTACCCTTTTAACACCTGAATCTGTTAAAATATCAAAGCTTTTACCCTTTTTAACGGCATATAAATACAGCCCTAAGCAAAGCGTAACGCTACCGCAAAAGGTCGCCCGCGAGCCATCACTATTATAAATTTCATAACCGAAGGTATCCTTTTTTTTATAAAGGTAAACAACACCATCCCCACCAATACCGAAGTTCCTATTGCAAAGTCTAATCACCTCTTCTTGAGTGGGGCGGTTAAACACGAAGATATAATCGTTCCCGCAATTTTGCATTTTAAAAAAGCGCATAAAAAATACCCGTTCACACCATTATATGAACGGGCAATTTTTATTGTGTTAATATTTTACTTTGTGCGTTTATTTGCGCTAACCAATCACCAAAGGGTGGGCACACCGTCTACGTAATGCCAGAAGTTGCCTTCTTCCGTGGGCTGGCTTTCGCTGTAGAATGCAGGAGGATTATCTAGTGCAGTATTACCGCTTGCTATAATTACGTTAGCCCACTGCTCTTCCGTGCCGGCATAGAACATAGCGGTGGTGGTTTTATAGAAATTGCTATCAATGTACTTAATACCGGTTCCAATAACAACCGTTGCTAGCGGGCAGTTTGTGAACAAGCTACCACCCATTTCTACCACACTGTTAGGCATAATAAAGGTTTTCATTCCGGAATTAGCAAAAACTGAACCGCCTAAAGCCAGCAAAGTGCTTGGTAAATGCACCTCTTGAAGAGATGAACAACTATCAAAAGCAGAGCTATGTATAACGAGAAGCCCTTCAGGAAGGTTAATAGTCTTTAAGCTTGTGCATCTGTAAAATGCTTGACCTAAAACTTCTTGTATGGTTGAAGGTAGAACGATTTCTTCCACACTAGCGCAAGCATCAAACGCCAAGACATCCACTTTAGTCATTCCCTCTGGAAGAATAACCTTTTTAAGATTTACAGTGTTTGCAAAGGCATATCTTTCTATATTCATTACGCCTGCAGGAATGCTAAATACTTCATCCTTTTTACCCATTGGGTATTTAACAAGCGTTTTGCCGTCTTTAGTGTAAACAACGCCGTCAATAGATTTATATACGGGGTTTGCTTCCGCAACGTTTATTCTTTCCAATGCAGAACAGCTAACAATTGCCTCTTCGTCTATATAAATTACGCTGGCAGGAATATTTAATTCCGTTAAGTTAGAACAAATATTAAATGCAAATGCATCGATTAATTCAATTGAGTCAGGAATAACTATACTGGTAATTTTTGATCTAAGAAATATGTTAAAACCAATGTGCTTTACAGGTAATCTTTCGTAAACGTCGGGAATAATTACTTCCGTATCTGCACAAGAGCCTATATTGGTGATTTTGTAATAACTACCGTAGAAGGGATCTGTATCTTTGGTAAACACAAAGCCTTCACTGGGCTTTTGAGCACCGCATACAGAACAGTTATCACCAACAAAGGTGTGGCCGTTTGCCAATGTATCAGGCGCTACGTATTTACATCTTGCACAGGTTGCAGGCTTTGCACAAGTGGGCTCTAACATATCGTGATTAAGCGCTTCTATAACTTCTTGCTTAACTAAAACTTTATTACAAACCGAGCAACTCTTGCCTTCCGTTAAGCCGGTTGCCATACAGGTAGGTGCAACTGCTTCATCTACAACTTCAGTATGTCCGGTAGCCGGAGCAAGCTCTTCCTTACATACGGTACAAATTTGTGCGCTTTCACAGGTGGCCTCTGCACCGGGGGTGTGAGCTACAGTTTCGCCCGTAGTAGTACCGCAAAGAATGCAGGTTGCAGGCTTTGCACAGGTTGCTTCTTGCCAAGAGTGGGTTTCGCCAACAGTACAGTAGTTATAGTGCATTGTAGTGTGTTTAAACACTTCGTTATTAACGCCGATAGTAATTTTTAGCCAATCCTCTTCCGTACCGGTATAGTAGGCGTTAGTTATTGAATCCGCACCGTAAAATGCATCATCTTGAATGGTTTCTAAAGTGTTGTGAATAATTATAACGTCTATCTTATCACAGTATCTGAAGGCTTCAGTTTCAATAACCTTAACTGATGCAGGAATTTCAATAGAAGCAAGATTTGCACAACCTTGGAAAGCTCTTCTTATAATAGAAGTTAAAGAGTTGCTAAGTCTGATTGAAACAAGATTTCCACAGCCGGTAAACGCATAACTTTCCATTACGGTAACGGTATCTGGAATAAAGGCGCTTGTTACAATTTCATCATTCCAGAAAGCATCCACGCCAATGCGTGTAACGGGAAGACCTTGATATTCTGCAGGAATAATTAACTCTGCATCGCTACATTTACCTCTTCCTATTACGGAATAAGAAGCGCCGTCTTCATTAAGAGCATAGTCAAGACCAACAGAGCCATCTACTGCGGGATAGTAAGCAGTCATCCAAGCATCTTTTATTTCGACCTTATCATAGAAGCCGATAATTGCATAAACGGTTACTAAATCGCCAACCTTAGGCTGGGGATCCATAGCATCGTATCTTACGCTACCATCCTCATTGTAGAAGCCGTAAACGTAAATAGTGTTGCCTTCGTTATCAGAAATATACATATTTCCCCAAGTGGTGCTTACTATTTCGGTAACAATACCGGTTATGTAATACTTGCAGGGGGTGAATACGTTTTGAGCAAATAGACTTGCTATTTCATTGGCATCCTTAATGCTCACAGTAGAATCTGCTCTGGGAATAATAACCGTTCCACATTCATAGTCGCAAAGACGGTCGTAGTTATCATCCTTGTGGTTATAAGGCTCTGTAACTTGAGTACCGCAAATAACACACGTTCTTCCGTACATACAAGTGGGGCCAATAAAGTTTTCACAGGTGTGTGTGCCTATTTTTTCAAACGTTCCACCGGTGATTTGTCTTTGCTCGTTATAGGTTGCCATAACACCCTTTATCTCAATAATATCACCTACCTGAACTTCACCGCTAAGTCTGTATACGTAAAGTCTTAGTCCGTTATAGTCGGCAATGTAAACGGAAACGTTGTTGTAGTCTGGGTTGTATTCTATTGCAATTTCTGCAACTGTGCCTTGTACAATAACGTTGGTGTTATCGGGTGTGCTTAGTGCGTTTTCTAGGCTAATCTCTTTATAATCATAGCTTGAATCGTGCCCATCTATCGTTGCAGTTCCGCCTTGACCTATCTGTCTGGTTTCTGCATAGGTTGTCATAACACCGCGAACGGTAATTACGTCGCCAAGCTCTACCCTTGTTGCTAGTCTATATACGTAAAGCTTATCTCCATTTGCATTAGTGATGGTAACTGAGAAATTATTGTTCGTTTCCGTCCAAATAGTGTTGATAGCACAAACCGTTCCGCTAACTTGCACTCTCTTACCATCTTCTGCGGATTGCGCTTCGGGAATGGTCATTACGAAATAATATTCGCTATCTTCTGCACCGCATGAACTACAAATACCCTCTACAAAACTATGCGCTATAACAGCAACTGTTTCTTGTGCTTTTAATACTTCGTTACATACTGAACAGTGTTTGCCTTCCGTTAAACCCGTTTGGGTACAAGTGGGCGCAACGGCTGCATCGATAACTTCAGTGTGACCTAATGCAGCAACTGTTTCTTGTGCTTTTAATACTGCGTTACATACTGAACAGTGCTTGCCTTCCGTTAAGCCGGTATTAACGCAATCGGGAGCAATTGCGCTATCTATTACTTCAGTATGACCTAAAGCAGGTACAACAGTTTGTGCAACTAATACTTCGTTACAAACTGAGCAGTGCTTGCCTTCGGTTAAGCCGGTGTTAATACAATCAGGTGCTACTGCGCTATCTATTACTTCAGTGTGACCTAAAGCAGGTACAACAGTTTGTGCAACTAATACCTCGTTACATACTGAACAGTGTTTACCTTCGGTTAAGCCGGTGTTAATACAATCAGGTGCTACTGCTGCATCAATAACTTCAGTATGACCTAAAGCAGGAACAACTGTTTGAGCAACTAATACTTCGTTACAAACTGAACAGTGCTTACCTTCCGTTAAACCGGTGTTAATACAATCAGGTGCTACTGCTGCGTCGATAACTTCAGTATGACCTAAAGCAGGAACAACAGTTTGTGCAACTAATACTTCGTTACAAACTGAACAATGCTTACCTTCGGTTAAGCCGGTTTCCGTACAAGTAGGTGCAACTGCACTATCTATAACTTCCTTATGCCCTAAAGCAGGAACAACAGTTTGTGCAACTAATACTTCGTTACAAACTGAACAGTGTTTACCTTCGGTTAAACCGGTGTTAACACAAGTAGGTGCAACAGCTGAGTCAACAACTTCAGTATGACCTAAAGCAGGTACAACCGTTTGTTCAACTAAAACTTCATTACATACTGAACAATGCTTGCCTTCAGATAAACCGGTTGCCGTGCAAGTAGGTGCTACTGCTGCGTCAATAACTTCCTTATGACCTAAAGCAGCAACTGTTTCTTGTGCTTTTAATACTGTGTTACATACTGAGCAGTGCTTTCCTTCCGTTAAACCGGTTGCAGTACAAGTAGGTGCAACTGCTGCGTCAATAACTTCCTTATGGCCTAAAGCAGATACAACGGTTTGAGCTACTAATACTTCACTACATACTGAGCAGTGCTTACCTTCGGTTAAACCGGTTGCCGTACAAGTGGGCGCAACTGCTTTATCAATTACTTCAGTATGAC
>JAZSMG010000149.1:0-23848 GCA_045535775.1 Christensenellaceae bacterium
CATGGCTACGATCCGACTTGGTACTAAAGCAAATGCTAAGCAATAAAAATAAGCCTTACGGCAATAGAAATATACCACCGCAAGACTTAAAAAAAGGAGAAAAAAAGGCGTATTGTTGTTTTTATTCGTCTTTAAGATGAAGCATAACCATACCCTGCTTTGCAAAGCATAGGGGGCAGGTTTCCCAAGCTTCCTTGGATTCGTGCTCGTAACCGCAAGCAGCGCATTTCCACTTAACAACCTTAGGCTTTTTATATAAAGTGCCGTTTTTAACCTGCTCGTATAAATCCTTAAATAGCATATGATGGCAGTTTTCTACACCTATGATATGTTCGTATAAGGTTGCGATTTCTTCAAATCCCTCTTCCTTTGCAATCTTTTGATGTGCGGGATAAATGGATGAAAATTCGGCGTACTCATCCTCTGAAGAAATTCTTAAGTTTTCCTCTAAATCCCACTTTTGCTTAAAGGGATAATCTGCGCAAAACTCAATTTTTTCTAAAACCTCGTTATTTTTCACCTTTTGAATAAAGGTATAAAACATTCTTGCGTGATTAAACTCGTTAAAAACAACCTTATCTATAACCTCCGCAAGGCAGTTTAAGCCCTGATTTCTTGCGCCGTATTCAATAAATTTATAACGCGTTCTTGCCTGACATTCACCTGCAAAGTCCTTTGCAAGGTTTAAAAAGGTTTGACTTGTTTCTAATTTCATAAAAAAATACCTCCGAGAAAATGATTTCCAACGGAGGCTTTTTTTATACTTAAATTATGATTTTATTTTTTTGTTTTTAATAGTTAATAAGCTCGTTAAATACCTTAACGCAATATCTATCCGTCATGCCGGCGATATAATCGAATATTGCCTGAACGTAAACTTTTTTATCTGCAAGATTAGCATAAATTTTGTTATTAACGCATTTTTGTGCTACTGCTTGATATTTAGGCGGTAAATTATCTATATTGGTGTATTTTGCCAAAAATCCCCTAAACTCGTTCATTAAGGTGGGATATTTTTTAGATTTAGCCTTTAATGAAGCAAATAAGTTATCTTCTGAATATGCGTTATATAAAATTTCAAAAATATCGTTAAGAATCATTTCCGCATACTTTTTAAAGGAATTAAATCTTTCGTTATCGTAAATATACTTATAATTAAACTTCTTAATCTTGTTTAAAGTATCAGACATATCATCCGATAAGCAAATTCCCTTTTCAGGCGAGCTTGACGAGCAAATATCCACTATCATATTACTCATAATAGTGCTTGTGTTAACAACGCTATCTTCATTAAGCTTAACGATTTTAGAAAGCTCCTTTAAGTTGCTTTCCGTTAAGAAGCCAAGATTTATAGCGTCTTCTATATCCCTACCAACGTAAGCAATCTTATCTGAAATCTTAACAACGCAACCCTCGTAAGTGGCGGGATTGTATTCGCCGGGAAGAGTAAAGTCGCGCTCTAGGTCGATAAACTCACTTCTGGGCATAATTTGGTTAATGTCCTTTTCCCCGCAGTGAGAGATAATTCCGTCACGCACGGCATAGGTTAAGTTAAGGTTTTTTTCGTTGTTATTACGGTCGGGTAAAAGCTCTACGTTATCAACAAAGTATAAGCTGTTGCGTTCGTGCCAAAACTTTCTTCCCAAATGCTCTAAGTGAAGTTTATTTATAACGCTTTCGCCGTAATGGCCGAATGGCGCGTGACCTAAATCGTGACCGATAGAAATAGTTCTTGTAAGCTCATCGTTTAAGCCAAGCCATTTTGCAATTGTACAGCTAACCGATTCAACGTGCCAAACGTGTTCCATTCTGGTGCAAATATGGTCACTTTCTATGTTATAGAAAACCTGCGTTTTATGCTTTAATCTTCTAAACGCCGTTGAATGCAAAATACGGGTGTAATCGCGCTCAAAGGGAGTGCGAAGCTCCGTTTGCGATTGAAATAAGGGATTTTCCCTTTCTATTAACTTTTCATAATTAGGATTATGCTCTCTTGCAGAAACCTCGTAAAAGGTATTTCTTTTCATATTTTTACCCCTTTATCTTAAATATTGTATTTACTTTAATTCGCCAAGGGCATTCATAGCTATTGCAGTGAGTGCAATGCATGCCGTTTCTGCCCTTAAAATTCTTTTGCCCAAATACACTGTTTTATACCCCATTAGAGTGGCAAGCTGACCTTCTTCAACAGAAAAACCGCCCTCACTACCAACAACAATTGCGGTTGAACCCTGCATTTCATTTAGTATAGTATCGCTTTTATTTGCGAACTCACAGGCAAAGAGTTTGTTTGTATATTCCCTCCCGTGCTCTAGCGCGCTTTTAAAATCTTTAGCGTAAACAACGCTTGGGGCAATTGCCCTACCGCACTGCTTAGCAGATTCCACGGAAACCTTGTTTAATCTTTCCAATTTATTATCGTTCATATAGGCGGAAGAAAATTCAGATGAGAAAACGACTATTTTCTTAACGCCAAGTTCGGTTGCCTTTTGCACGATAAGTTCCGTTTTATCACCCTTTAAATAACCGGCAATAAGCAAAACCTCTTCCTTGCACTCACATTCGTTAAGTTGCTTTTGAACAACCTCTGCAACCAAATCCTTTTTGTTTATTTTTTTTATAACGGCAAGGTATTCATACCCAGAGTTATCGCAAAGCAGAATTTTTTCACCCTCTTTAACGCGCAAAACGTTAACCGCGTGGCGAAATTCTTCCCCCTCTATTACGTTTACATCTGCAATACTGCCGATAAAAAATCTTCTGTAACCTGCCATTTTTTATTCTTATTCCCTTTTTACTTCACGCCTACATTTTAATATATTTATAGCATTTTGTCAACTATTATCTAAAAATTTTGCAAAAAAGAGCAAAATTTACGGTAAAAAAGTGGCGGATAATCGACCTATTCCCCCACTTTTTAATATTTTTATCGAATTTTAATCAAAAATAGCTCTTTTTAAAGCAAACTTGCCGTTAATCGACTTATAGCGCAATTTTTAATATTTTTTACCAAAAACAGCATTTTAATTGGGTAGCCTTTTAAAACACCTAACACTTTTTTAGCCAAGTAAAAAATCCATCGCCATCATAAAGCAAAAGCCAATAAGTAAGGCATACGTTGCCCCTCTTTCGCTACCGTGCGCGTGTGTTTCGGGTATCATTTCATCGCTTATAACGTAAAGCATAGTACCGCCTGCAAAAGCCAATGCAAAGGGTAAAATAAACTTACCGATACGAATTGCAAAATACCCTAAAAAAGTGCCTACAACCTCTACCAAGCCGGTAATAAGCGCACATACAAAGGTTTTCTTTTTAGACACGCCCGAAGCAAGCATAGGCGCAATTATAACCATACCTTCCGGGATATTTTGTAAGGCAATACCAAGTGCAATTATTAGCGCCCTTGTTACGTCGCCAGAGCCAAATCCAACGCCGGCGGCAATACCTTCAGGCAAATTGTGAATACCAATTGCAATTACGAATAAAAGCACCTTGCTTAAATTACCGCTATTGTTTTCGCTATTTTCAGGCTTTAGTAAATTGTGAATATGGGGAACCACTTTATCTACCAAGTTTAAACATAGCGCGCCCACAAAAATACCCACGATGGTAATTATGATCGCGTATTTTCCGCCCTCTTCTAGCGAAGGAATTATTAAGCCGAAAAGTGAAGCAGAAAGCATAACGCCTGCGGCAAATGCAAGAACTATATCAGAAAATTTATGCGTTAAGTTTTTAAAAGCAAATCCTATAACCGCGCCGATAACGGTTGCTCCGCCAACGCCAAGCGCAGTTAGTAAAACCATTTCCATATAATAACCCCTTTTAATAACTTTTAAGTTATTTTAGCACAAGCCAAAGAATATGTCAACAACTATGCAAACACACCTAATTTTTAACCTTAACATATTTTAAACTTTATATTCAACAGAATAAGGGCACCAATTAAAGGCGCCCCTATCACTGTTTTTGCTTTTTGCTTTTGCAAAGGATAATTTATTTTAGTTACTGTAAGTTTTGCCTTTTATCTTCTCTTTTTAAAGAATACTGCCAGAGCACCTAAAAGTATAGACATTCCGCCAGATATACCTGCAACGCTTGCTAAGCAACCTGAACCGCCTGCTGTAGAGTTCTTTAATGCAGGAATAGTATCTTCTTCTACGTGACCGCAAGCACAACTTCTGCTCTTTAAGCCTTCGCTTTCCGTGGTGGGAACTTTGTTTACAACCCAATCACTGTAAACGTGCTCTTCCTTTGCCTTTGTGGTGATTTCGCCACAAACTGAACAGGTAACTGCAGTCGTGCAATCGTTATCATCTGCATTGGGAGTATGACCTAATGCATCAACCTTTTCTTGAGCAACTAGAACTTCGTTACATACCGAGCAGTGCTTGCCTTCGGTTAAACCGCTTGCAGTACAAGTAGCTTCAACCTCATTATCAATAACTTCGGTATGACCAAGAGCATCAACTACCTCTTGTTCAACTAGAACTTCATTACATACTGAGCAGTGCTTGCCTTCGGTTAAACCGCTTGCAGTACAAGTAGCTTCAACCTCATTATCAATAACTTCGGTATGACCAAGAGCATCAACTACTTCTTGTGCAACTAGAACTTCATTACATACTGTGCAGTGCTTGCCTTCGGTTAAACCGCTTGTAGTACAAGTAGCTTCAACCGCATTATCAATAACTTCAGTATGACCAAGAGCATCAACTACTTCTTGCGCAACGTATATTTCACCGCATTCTAAGCACGCTGAACCTTCTGTTAAACCGTTTTCTGTACAAGTAGGAGCAACCGCTTTTACGGTTACAACGTTATGCTCTACTTTATCAATAACCAGTTGAGCAACTAAAACCTCGTTACATACTGAGCAGTGCTTACCTTCCGTTAATCCGGTTGCGCTACAAGTAGGTTCAACCGCACTGTCAACAACTTCGGTATGACCAAGAGCATCAATAACCTCTTGAGCAACTAAAACTTCGTTACATACTGAGCAGTGCTTGCCTTCGGTTAAACCGCTTTCTGTACAAGTGGGGGCAACCGCTTCATCAATAACCTCTGTATGCCCTAATGCGTCAACGTCGTTACCAACGTAGGAAGAACCGCAAACGCTACAGGTGAAGGTAGTGTAACCGTTACTTATACAGTCAGGATTTACTACCTCTTCTTCATATTTATGTTCGGGGGCAATTACGTCACCTACGTAACTGTATTCACAAACGGTACAAGTGTAAGTGGTATAACCCGCTTCCGTACAGCTATTTGCAACCTTTTCTTCATTATAATCGTGACCTAAAGCCTCAACCTCACTATCTACAACCACCTTACCGCAGGTTTCGCAGGTGTGAGTGGTAAAGCCATCCTCTTCACAAGTGGGATGCGTTACAACAGTTTCATAATCGTGACCTAAAGCCTCAACCTCACTATCTACAACCACATTACCGCAGTTTGCACAAGTATGAGTGGTAAAGCCATCCTCTTCACAAGTGGGATGCGTTACAACAGCTTCATAAGCGTGACCTAAAGCCTCTGTTTCTTCCCTGTAAGAATGATTACATACGGTACAGGTATAAACGAATGCGCCTGACTTTTCACAGGTTGCAACTTCTTCTACGTAATCGTATGCGTGGCCTAAAGGAGCAACTATATCAGTTATTTTTTCAGTGTTGCAAATGTTACAGGTAGAAATCGTATAACCATCTGATTCACAGGTGGGTTCTATTACAATACTTTCAAAGTCATGAGTTCCAACTGCTTCAATTACGTCATCTCGATAAGAATCGCCACAGTTTGCGCAAGTATAGGTGGTAAAGCCATCCTCTTCACAAGTGGGATGCGTTACAACAGCTTCATAAGCGTGACCTAAAGCCTCGATTACTTCTTCATAAGAATCACCACAAATCGAACAGGTATAAGTAACCTTGCCTGAACTTTCACAAGTGGGTTCTACCTTATGTTCATTGTAAGAGTGGCCTAACGCACTAACTACTTCCGCACCGCAATCAAGACAAACCTGAGCACTATCACAGGTTGCTTCTGCACCTAGTCTATGTTCGCCGGCTTCACCTTCCTTGTATGAGCAGTAAGCGCACATATTGGGGTGAGTACAGGTTGCTTCTAACATCTTATGACCTTCATCACCGCAAGACCAAGTTTTGGTTGAACTATCGTAAGTAACTAATCTTTCACCAACGTAAACGGTACCTTCACCATCGTAAGTAAAACTATATAAATCGTAGCCTTCGTTAAAGTAAACCGTTCCGCTATTGTTAAGTTCGCTAATATTAACGTTGTTAATTCTTATAACCCCGCCATAGCAAACAACCGCACCGCCAAAGTTAAAGTTATCTAAAATAAGTTCGTTGCTATCATAGTGGTTTACAAGATAAGTATTTAAAATACCGGTTTTGCCAACTGAACTATCGGTAATGGTTATGGTAGCGTTAGTTCCTGCTTGTAACGATATGGCTTGCAAGGTTACGTTTTTACCGTTAATATCGAATACGGTATTAATATTATCAGCGCCAACACCGCCACCGTAATCATCAATATCTCTTACAGCTTTTACGTTTCCGCCTGCATTAATAGCCCAAGCAAACATACTGTAACCGCTTTCCGTGCCGTTGAACTTACCGTCGTTATTGGCATCAGTCCATACTATAGCATTGGTTACGTCACCGCAATCAACACATACGCCGTCTTCTCTGTTGTGAATACCGGTGGGATAAATATATTGATAGTTACAAACTTCACATCTGCCGAATTCCGCACAGGTTGCTTCACCACCGCTATGCTCTTCTCTACCGTAAATCACTTCACAAGTCACTTTAAAGCAAGGATGCCAGTGAGCGATATCATCACTATAGTAAGTATCTCTAAATATATGACATTCACCTTGGAAGGTGTAGTTTATTTCATATCTTAATGCAACGTTTTCACCGTTTTCATCAAGAATTTGTGCTATTTTTACTACTTGATTATTGTAATCTTGCCCTAAAATTACGGTGTGACCTTCAATTAGACCTTCCGCGGTATATTTGGTATTATCTAATACCGCATCATCTAAGCTTGCAGAAACAACGCTTTGGGGTTCGGTACTAACGTAAATTATGGGCTTCTTAATTTCAAAGTTTAAGATTTTTGATCCGTTTAAGCCGTGGTTAAGCGGTCTAATGAATATTTCGCCGGTACCAACTTTATTGCAGTCGATATATAAAACCTCGTAATCTACGTCTCTGGTAAGTTTAACGTCGCCAACCCAAATAGTAACCTCGGGCTGCACTGAACCGCTAAGTAAATAACGGGTAGAAAGATCAACTTCAACAATTGCAGTTTCATCAATTACCGCGTTGGTAATATCAAACTCTCTAACGAAGGTACCGAAGAAGTTTCTCTTGAAGGTAACCGTTGCTTTACCGTTAGAATAACTTGTTCCGGCGGGGAATTCATATTCGTAAAGCACGTCGTAATCCTCGCCCTTTACGGGAACAAAGTCGTTATCAATTAAAATTTCAGGCTGGTTTTGTCCGTTATAAATACAACTTGTGTATTCTAAGCTAATCATTTCCTCGGTTAGCACTATGGGGCTAATTGTGAATGATTTAACGTAGCTAGTTACGCCATCCGTTAAGGTAACAACGTATTCGCCTGCGTTTTGCACTCTTTCAAAGTTCTTTTGATATTCCCAACCGTAAGGGGTAAAGGTTACACCTGCAATAGTTCTGGTGGGATACTTTAAAAGCGCTTCAAGTTCGGTAGTACGATCGCTACCGTCGTATAAGAAATCACCCAACACACTAAAGGTAGATTCGCTTATTAAGGTGTGGCCGAAGGTGCCGTTACCTGCTAACGTACCGCTACCTATAATTTCGCCGTTACAAATTAGAACGCCGTTTACCGTTAAGGTTTTGTTATACGCAATTTCAAATCTTACGCCTGAATCAATAACCATGGTTTGACCTTCTTCAACCGTTAAATCGTATTCTAAAATGATTCTGGTAAGGTTATTTAAGTATACTTTAACGCCACCAAATTCTTTTAGGTAAACAAGCCAACTGCTTCCAAAGGTGGGAACACTGTTTGTTCCAATATCCTGTATAAAGGTTGCGTAACCCTCTTCACTGCTTTGGTTTAATAGGTATGCGATTTCACCGCTAACAAATCTCTGTTCGCTTACGCCTGCTTCACTGTTTACAGCCGTACCGATTTGATTTCTTACAGTACTACCTAATGAAGGGTAAGACGTGTATGAGTTAATAATAGTACCGTTTGCCCAGTCACCCGTGATACCGCCCGTTCTGCCTTCTTGGCCGATTATATCAAGATCTGATGCAAAGGTGTTTTGAATAGTACCCATGTGTAAGCCTACTAAACCGCCTACAACACGTCTTTCTGCGTGAATAGTTACACCGTCTACAAGACAGTTAGAAATTAACGAACCGGGCATTGTTTGACCTGCTATTGCTCCAATTCTTACGTCTACACTTGAATTCTCAAAGGTAAAGTTTAGAACGCGTAAATTCTTAACAACCGCACCTTCTGCTAAAGTACCGAATATACCGAAAGTGGTGTTTGCCATAGGCGTGCCGTAATTATAGAATAGATCAATCCAATAGCCGTTACCGTCGAATATCCCCGCAAAACCGCCGGTTGCGCCTTCACCGATTTCCGTTCTACCAATGGGAATCCATTGACGGTTATTTCTTGCGAAGCTTATGCCCTCAACTATTCTTGCGTTAATCTTGTTATTGCCTGCGTTTACCTGTTGAGCAAACCAGAATAGATTTGAGAAGTTAGTAATTTGATAATATCCGTCTTCACCAAGAACGGGCTCTAAATAACCGTTTTCACAGTTTGTACAAATATTTCTGTAAGTGTCGAATACGTGGTCGCAATCCACACCGCAAACTGCGTTACACTTTTCACAAGCACCGTTTGCAAAGCTATGCGCTTCAGATGAATAAACCACACCGCAATTGTGAATTAAGTTGTGAGTTGAGCAATCTTCTGCATTTAACTGATAGGTAAACTCGCCGTTCTCATAGTGATTAGTGTAGTCAAAATCGCCGTATTCTCTTTCGCAAACACCACAAATTGCTTTTGTTAAACAGGTTGCCGTTCCGCCACCGTGATAACAGTTAAAGTCTACGTCGTTCGTATACGCGATATTTTTGTTTATATCGTAATATTTATAAACGGTGGGGGCTGAAATAGAGGGAATAGACGCCCCGTCTAAAACCTGACCAAGACCAAGGTTGAATGCTAATTCACCGCCATAGAACTGCTCAAGAGTAATATAAGTTAAACCTACCGTTCCGCCGAATCCGTTACCCTTTTCGCCGTAATAATAGTTACCGCTAAGCTGGAAGTTACTGCCTGCACCGCCCACAATACAACCGTAAAGCGTTGTGTGTGTAACAGCAATGTTACCTATAGAAACACTATCGAAAACGTCGCCGTTATATAACCAGCCAGCAATACCGCCACCGTAAATTGCTGAGTTAATTGTACCTGTATTTATAGAACTACGAACAACCCCGTCTAGAACCTCACCTGAAATACCGCCAACCTCTGTAATTGAATCAGAGCCTACGTTACCGGTATTTAAACAGTTTTCTATAAGACCTCTGTTTTGACCGGCAATACCACCCATATTAGTAAAACTAAAGGTGATATTGTCGTTAACCTCGTATACTCTAACGGTAGAGCTGTTGGTTGAGTTTATAACCTTTGCGCCGGTATTGATATAACCGGTGATACCGCCAATATATGCAGTACCGCCAAGGAAGCTGTTTACAAAATGACAGTTATCAATAGTACCGCCTTTCTCTAAATCACCCACGATACCGCCCGCGGTATGCGCGCCTGCAATCCAAGAGTTTGCTACAGTTACGTTCTTAACAGTACCGCTTACTCTACCGAATAAGCCTGCGTGAACACTGTAATTGTATTCGTTAATGAAGTATAAGCCGTAAACCGTGTGACCTTGACCGTCAAAGGTGCCGGTGTATAAAACGGTGCTGTTAGAGCCGTTTTCTCTTTCCGTTCTACCAATGGGTTCCCATTCCGTTACACTCGTGCTAGGTCCGGTTAAAGTCGATAAATTACCGCTGTTAAAGGTAATATCTTGAGTTAAAACTGCGTTTGCTCCGCCGTTACCTGAAGCAACAAATCTAGAGAACCATAAAAGTTGACCTTTGTTGGAAATTTGATATACGCCGTCAACTAATCTTGCAGGTTGAGGATTTTCAAAGCTACCGCAAGAAGCACAGAAACCTTCCGCACTATATACGGGGTGAGAGGGGGCACCGGTTAAGCACTCTACTCTTCCGCTATTTACGTTAACAAACTCGCCGTTTACGTAAATACCGCCCTCGTTTTTAACTAAGCCCCTGTTGTTGATTTTACCGTTAACGGTAAGCTTAGTTCCGTTTGGAACGTTTAAGGTAGTGCTTTCATCAATATATAAAACCTTGCCTTCGGGAATAGTTAAATCTGAAGTAAGGGTTAAGTTGTCACCATTAATAACACCGTAGGTTTCAGCTTCGTAAATAATGGCTTTAAAACCGCAAACGGTACAAATTTCGTTATTGTAGGTGTGGGCTTCCGTTCTTATAACCTCACCGCAACAATCGTAAACGATTTCGTGCTTTTCGGTATCTCTGAATATTTGTTCAGAATGACTGCTTGATAAAAGGTGAACCTTTACGTTCTTCTTTTCGCCTGAAAGAATCTTTCCACAGGTTACACATTCTGTATATGCAGAACAACCGCCGTTTTTACAAACGCCTGCTACCTGCACGTGATTGATAGCGCGACAAGTGTGCGCGTCAGAGATTGAGTTATAACCCATATAATATCTTTCAACGTCAAAATATTGAGGGGGATTCAACTTTTCTTCGCCAGTTTCTTCATCAATATAATAATAGGGCTCTGCACCGGCTGCACCGTGAACTATTTCTGATGATCCACCAGACATCCTGCCTTTAATGTAAGTACAGAAGGATAATTGTGATGAATAATCGGGTAAACCAACTAGCGCGCCAATGTCGAAATGGCGACCGGCCCCATCCTTAACGATTAAAGCCGCAGAATGCGAAAACTGAACCTTACCGTTATATAAACCGTCACCTGCATAATGGTAAGGCATACCACCTATAAGACCGCCGTGTAAATGCCTAGAGCGAACGGTTACGTCACTTTCTACTCTACAGTTTTCAACTAAACCGTAACAGTATGCTGCGATTGCACCTGCAGCGCGTTGGGTAGCATAAAAGTAAGAATTTTTAATTATTAAATTTCTTACTACACCACCCTTTGCGATGGTGTCAATAAATCCGGCGTTATATCCGTCTTCAGGGCAAACGTATAAACCGCTAATATAATATCCGTTACCGTCAAAGGTACCGGTGTAACCGTTTTTAAACGATTCGCCTACGGCCATACCACTCATTGCCGCCCACTTGTATTTCGCGCCGTCTGCAGATACGGTTTCGTTTACAACTATATTATCAAGTAAAACCGCATTTAAAGAAGCGGTATAGGTCCACGTGTTTAGAGTAGCAAACCCATATAGCTCTTTTGCGTTACGAATAGCATAATAGCCGTCGAACTGAGCCCAGTCTTCATCAGATAAGCCAAAAGTACGGTAGTTGTCTTTGTTTATCTGTTGTGGCTCAACTTCTATGCCATCGTAAGGAGTTACACTACTTGCAGCACTTACAGTTACTACTGCGTTAGCGTTTCCAAGCGAAGTGAAGCCCACAAGGCTTAAACACACCGCGAATAGCATAACGCATAGTGTAAGTGCTACTTTTTTAAGAAGTTTAAATTTTTTCATAGGGGGGGTTACCTCCAATTAAGATTTTCTAATTTATTTTAATGGCTTAACGCGCATTATATATAATATGTCAACGTACTTTTTTGCGTTTATCGCAAATACAGGTGCCAAGCAGTTCTTCACCTTGCTTAAAATAAGCACAGTCCCCACAGCAATCGTTAATGTCCTTTACCTTCCTAAAATACTGGCAAGGCTTTTGAATTGCCGTTGCAAAGGGAATTCCTTCATCTGTGTAAATTGGCTCTTTTATGAAGTTTGGGTAAACCTCTATTGGCTCTGCATACTTAGAATAGCGGTCACTATCTTCATAGTAGCCGTAATATATTTCAAAGGTCTTACCAAGTAATGTTATTACCTTGTAAAGCTCCCCTTCTTTAGGCTTACCCACCTTTTGATTAGCGTTCGCTCCAAAATATGGGGTTAACATCATCTTCTCCTTTTAAATTTTTTTTAAAATTGGCACAAAAAAAATCTGCCGTACTTTTTTATGGTATAAGTATAGCAGATTGCATTAAAAATACATTGAAAATTTTTAAACTTTTTTAGGCAATATTTTTTGCCTGTTTTTTATTTTTTTAACCTCTATTTTTGGTTTTTCACACTCCTATTTTGCCAAATTTAATTTATTTAACGGCACTAAATAAGCCTCAATTGCGTGGGCTTACCCAATGAATTGAGCCTAAAGGCATCATGAATTGGCGTTGCCATGATTTCTTGCTTCGCGCCATGATTTGAATTGCAATGCACACTCGGTGCATTACACGCGATTTATCGCAACTCACGAAGGGATAGCCTTCAATTCACGCAATTAAAAAATTGCAATTCATTGCGGAGCAATGCCAACTGCTTGATTTGCTCACGCAAAATGGCTATGGCACTAAATAAGCCTCAATTGCGAGTTAGAGTGGTGAAACCGAGCATTGACCGCCGGGATTGTACTTGGCGTACATGACCGAAGGCAAGCGCAAGGCTTCGCCTAATAAACGTAAAAGCTTATATCACGTTAAATAAGCACTAGATACGAGCTAGTGGCACGAAAGGAGCATTTATGAAGGGGCGCGTACTTGCCGTACGTAACCGAAAGAAATATGAGTTTTCGTGACAAATACGAAGCATATAGGGCTTATTTTTAGAGTATGTAAGCCAACTCCTTCTTATTCAATAGCCCATTCTTACTTACTATTTTAGCAATATCATGGCTGACGGTGGATTCTGATAGGTGAAGCATGGAAGCGATTTCTTTGACGGTGAAGCCAAAGGCAGAAAGCTTGGCGATTTCGCGCTCTTTAGAATCCAAGTTAGTGCTAACGTATTTATCTTTAACCTGCCCTGAAAGCCTTGCCCAACCAAGGTTATAAACACCGTAAAGCGCTTTGATTTCCGCAACGGCGTTAGCGTTTTGAATTTCTACACGTTCGTAAATCAAATCGCCAAAATGGCGCACGTATTCGGTTAAAATACCGTATAATCTATCAGGTAAAGCAAGCGTAATAGCCTTATCTAAATGAGCTATAGCCTTATCTTTTTGCCCGGAATTGTAATAAGCAACCGCGCAAGACATACGCAAAAATATCTCTGGCACAAGCGTTTTATCTATTACCGCTTGAGAAATCATTGGCTCTATCGTATTGGGTATCATTCGCATTAAAGCAAGTCCTTCTACCCCTTCTAGCTTAAATTGTCCCGTTGCAATTGCGTATGCTAGCATATATAGGTACTTAATATAGAACACCTTTGCAGTGGGATGAGCATCACCGGGTAAGCATTCAAAATTACCAATGGTGAACCATTCAGGGAAGTCCTTGTTATCGTAAATGCTCATATCTATAATGGCAAGGGTTAGCAAAACGATTTCTCTATCATGCTCATCCTTACAAGGCGCTTCAAATACGTGCTTTTTTGCTTCCTTCCAAAGGAAAATATCCCCACGCCAAATTGCGCATTGTGCTAATAACATACCACCGCCAAGTATAGCGTAAAAGCCGGAATGCGCGTTTAAAAAGTACCTTGCATGCTCGTAAACCTTATCTATTTCGCCACGTCTGTAAGCAATTTGCGCCTCAAATAAGGCGTGCGCCTCGGGGTGATTTATTAACATTTCTGCACTTTCATCTGCATTTCCCGCATTATTATATAGGTTTGTCATATCTAAAAATGGGGATTTTCTTGGCATTGGTAAATGCGGTTCTTCCATCTTCTTTCTTGCATTAGGCAAAACAGCCGTGTTGGGAATTCGCCAAACGGGCCCAAAACGAAGCGCGCCCTTTATGCGCCCCGTTCCGCAAAGATATTGAACCCGGCGCACTGATACCCCCCACTTTTTTGAAGCTTCTTGAACGGTTATGTAATCCATTATCTTTCCCCTTTAGATTTTTTACTCACTATTAAAAATTCGCACAAACGAATTCTTATTGTGTTTAATCATACGCGCGTGCGAATTCTTATTGTGTTTAAGCATACGCGCGTGCGAATTCTTATTGCGTTTAAGAGTACGCACAAACGAACTTTTGCTTTTTTATTATAAAACATTTTTGTTTTCTTGTCAATATTTTTTTAACAAAGTTTAAAAAATGTATTTAATTACTTCTAAACAACAATATGGTAAACAAGAGTAAAAAAAGCGAAGGCTAAAATGCTTTCGCTTAATTTGATATTATAAAATCATTTTTTTAAAAATATTGTTAGTTGATTAGCTTTTTAAATATTTTCCAATTTTGAATGCTTATGGTTATGCTTGCCTTCTTCTAGGTAATGTTTATGCTCGTGCTCGTGGGATATTTCATGGATGTGGGTTGAACCGTCGTGTGTGTGCTCTATTACGTGGGTATGCAGGTGAACGTGCTTTTTTTCCAATGTATCTAAAAGGACTATCAACGCACCTAAAACCATTATTGCCAAGCCAACGAAGTAAGTCCAAGCAAGATTTTCTTTAAAAACTATGCAAGATAAAAGAGTTCCCACGAAGGGAGCAATAGAATAGTAAGCGCTTGTTTTTGACGCACCAATTATACCCTGCGCCTTAACGTAAAAGAAAATGCTCAAGCCGTACGCAACGAAGCCAAGTAGCATAGCAAAAAGAATATATATTCCGTTTGCAAAATCCTCTTTTAAGCAAAGGGCAACCACCAATGAGCCTAGACCTGAGAAAATACCCTTTATTGTTACAACAGAATAAGTGTTTTTGCTGGATAAATTTCTAGTACAGTTGTTTTCTAAGCCCCAACAAAGGGTGGCTAATAAAACCAACATTGCGCCCCAAGAAAGCTTAAACGCCGTTATATCTTCAAATGATAAAACAAAGCTAGATAAGGTTATTAGAAATATAGCAATCCACATTTTTGGGGATACTTTTTCTTTAAAAATAGCCAAAGCTATTATGGAAGTGCAAACTATTTCAAAGTTGTTAAGTAAAGAGGCGTTTGAAGAAGCGCTATCTAATAGCCCAAACATAAGCAAAATAGGTGCAATAATATCTAAAAGAACCATGCCAAGAAGGTAAGGCAAATCCTTTTTAGTGTATTTTTCAAACGGCTCCTTTTGCTTTCTGCCTGTAATAAAAAACAGTATCCCTAGCCCAACGCCCGCACCAAGATATAAGTATGAAGCCATCATTGTGGGAGCAATACTGCTCAGTAAAAGCTTAGAAAATGGAATATTTATAGCGTAAAGCACGGCAGCCAAAACCGCAAACGCAATTGCTAATATTTTTTTATTCATTCCTTCACCACATTATTGTTTTAAGATATTATAATACTTTGCTTAAAAAAAGTCCATAAATATACTGCCATTTATTAAAAACACAAAGCAAAGAAGTTTTTCTTTAATTTTGTATTTGCACTTAAACAAATTGCACTTTTTTAACACCTGTGATATAATAATTTCATTAACTTACGCTAAAAATAGTGCTTTTAGGCGCTAACCAAAGGGCTTTTTTATGGACTGTAAAAATCGCAAGGCAATATTAAACAAATATTTGCCCATCACCTTAAATTTTTTAATATTTATATTTTCTGCAGTTGGCTTTTTTCTTTCCTGCTACTTCGCCCGTAGAGACGGCTATTACCATTGGTTAACAAGGCTGTTATACTTTACCCAGCTTTCTAATTTATGGATAGGAATAACCTCTTTAATTTTTGCTATTATATTGCTTAAAAAGAAGGTAACGCAAAAGACTTATAATATTTTTAGCATTTTAAAGTATATTTTCACGGTATCTATAACGATTACCGGGGTTATATTCTGTTCCTTTCTTGCTCCCTTTGCCGACTTTAACGTTTGGTCCTTTGCGAGTGTTTTAACACACGTGGTTGTTCCCGTTTTATCTATAGTGGACTTTTTTACCAATAAAAGCATTGTTAAAATTGATAAAAAATTCGTTTGGTATACCATTATTCCACCCATAATCTACTTTATTTTTACAAGTGTTTTATGCGTATTAAAGGTGGATTTTGGCAGGGGCGATCCCTACCCTTACTTTTTTATGAACTATTATTCAGAGGTTGGGCTATTTGGCTTTATTGCAAAATGGCCACCGCAAATCGGCTCTTTTTACTGGTTTATATTCTTCTTTGCGTTTATTTACGGATTAAGCATACTTTATTACAAAATCCATTCATTTATATTAAATAGAAAAAAACAGTAGCCCGCTACTGTTTTTTTTACGCTCTAGTTCCAATCCCTTTCACTGGTTTTTCAACACAAAAAGCGACAACCCAATAGTTATCGCTTTTTGTGTGAGTAACCTATGAAAAGGATACAAAATCAAAAGCAGATGAGTTAAAGTAAAAACGGATGATTTTTACCCTATCGGTTTCAATTTTAACGATAGGTCGAAAAATGTATAAATTCCTCGATCAATTGAAAATTATCGCTATTAAATCGTAAGCAGCAACACAACTATAACAATCAACACTGCTAATACTGAAAGTGCTATATAAAGTGTTTTTTTCTTTTTCACAAGAGCAAAAATGATACCGATTAATGCCAGACCTCCACCTATAATACACCAAATCGAATTCAAAAACATACCAATAAAAGCCATAACAAATCCACCTGCTAAAAGGATAAATCCCAATATAGCCAAATTACTGTTCACCGACTTCGGTTTAGTATTTTGAAAGATTTCCTCCTTCATCTCTGCACTCGAATTTCCTGTTACAATGTATTCAACGCTCGTGTTTAAAGCCTTTGCAAGAGCTATTAAATTATAAGCATCGGGCGCACATGCATCCGTTTCCCATTTTGAAACCGACTGCCTTGATACGCCAATTTTGTCTGCCATATCTTCTTGTGAAATCAATAGTTGTTTTCTTAGTTTAACAATTCTTTTTCCAATAGTCATATTTTTTACCTCGTTTTTGCGATGTTACAACAATTGACAAATAAAGTGTATTTTTAACCATTTTTGTGCAACAGAGCATTTTTACGATTCAAGTATACACCATAAATATGATATTTTCAAGCAAAACATACGCAATTTTAGTTTACATTTTGTATATATTTGTTGCATTTCTTAAAAATGAACGATTTATTTATCTAACCGTTAAGAACAACTTTCTTGCCATTACTTAAAAACAAAAAATCAAGGCAAAACCTTTTATATCATCAAAACGCAGAAAAATACACTCTAACGAGTGATGATATACAGCTCCAAAGGAGCTGATGATATACGCCGCACTCTGTGCGTCAATGATATACCAAGTCTGCGACTTGGATAAAAAAAGTCGTATCAATAGGATACGACTTTTTTGGCGCGCCGTAAGGGATTCGAATTCTTGCATTTTGCGAAGCAGGTATGCCGTAACCCATTCTTTTTGCTTTGCAAAATACTTCGGTCAGCCGCTAAAAACAGTGGGTGTCCACTGTTTTCCGGGCGCTCTCGTTCGAATCCCTTACACTGGGTTTTCAACACAAAAAGCGACAACCCAATGGTTATCGCTTTTTGTGGCGCGCCGTAAGGGATTCGAACCCCTGACCTTTGGTTCCGTAGACCAACGCTCTATCCAGCTGAGCTAACGGCGCATATTAAATTTTGCTTTGCTTTTAACAAGCCTAATGATTATATAATAAATAAAGGGTTTTGTCAAACACTTTAAAATCCATAATCAAACTTTTTTAATATTTTTTTTAACTTTTAGCAAAAATATATAAAAATTGTTTTGACAAGTCCGTTTTTTTATGTTATTATATATAGGCTTAACAAGCAACAAGTTAATTACTTCGGTTGGAGAAATACCCAAGTGGCCGAAGGGGCTCCCCTGCTAAGGGAGTAGTGCGGGTAACTGCAGCTCGAGTTCAAATCTCGATTTCTCCGCCAAAAGAGATTGTATTCTAATAATGGATACAATCTTTTTTATTTTTTCTATAAAGGTGTTGCAGGAATTATTGTTGAAAGATAACATTAAATATCTAAAGAGATTGAAATAATTTTAGCAATATGATATAATATTTAAAAGATTTTACAAGAGTTGGTAATTATGGCTGATAAAAAAGAAAAAAAGTATTTAATAGATAACCCTATCTTAATGGCAGAATGGGATTGGAAGAAAAATAATGAAATTGGTCTTAATCCGCAAATTTTAACTTTAGGCTCAAATAAAAAAGCAAATTGGAAATGTTCAAAAAATCATACATGGGAAGCTCAAATAGAAAAAAGAGCTAGAGGTCAAGGTTGTCCATATTGTTCAAACCATAAATTGTTAAAAGGATTTAATGATTTGGAAACAAAAGCTCCCCATTTAGCAAAAGAATGGAACTATGCCAAAAACGCCAATTTAAGTCCCTCCGATATTTTTCCATGCTCAAATAAAAAAGTATGGTGGATATGCGAAAATGGTCACGAATGGGAGGATACTCCAAACCATAGATTTAGTCGAAATGATGGTTGTCCATATTGTTCTGGACATAAAATAGAAAAAGGATTTAACGATTTAACAAAAACACATCCATTATTAGCAAAAGAATGGGATTATAAGAGAAATGGAATATTAAAGCCTAACGATTTTTCTCAAGGAAGTGGAAAAAAGGTTTGGTGGCAATGTCATTTAGGTCATGAATGGCAAGCAACTATAAGTTCTAGAAGTCGTGGGAATGGTTGTCCTATATGTAAAAAAGAGATAGCAACTTCTTATCCTGAACAGATAATATATTATTATATTAAACGAATATTTTCAGATACAATAAATAGATATGTGGACAATAAGAAAGAATTAGATATTTTCATACCCTCAAAAAAAATTGGTATCGAATATGATGGAATGTTTTATCATGATGAAAGAAAAAGGGATAAAGAAATTGAAAAAGACAATTATTTCTTATCTAAAAACATTTTAGTAATTAGAATTAAAGAAAAAATAGGAATCAGCCAATCTTACATTAAGGATAATATAATTTATTATTCTCCAACTAATGTTTATAAAAACATTTCTCAACCCATACAATTACTTGTTAATAAAATATTTGATTTCATAGGGAGCGAACGCCCTCAACTTCAAATTGATTTAGAAAAAGATAATGAATCAATTTTACAATCATTTTTGTCTACATTAAAAGAAAATTCTATCATAAACAATCCGATTTTGGCAAAACAATGGAATTATGAAAAAAATGGCAGTTTAAATCCACAATATTTTCCTATTAATTCAGGAAAAAAAGTTTGGTGGAAATGCGAAAATGGTCACGAGTGGCAAGCCGTGATAGCGAGTAGAAATAGTGGGCACAATTGTCCATATTGTAGCAATCAAAAGATATTGCCTGGGTACAATGATTTGCAGTCAAAGTTTCCAGAATTAGCAAAAGAATGGCACCCAACTAAAAATGGCTCCTTGTTACCTAACAGTGTGCCAATAGGTTCTAATAAAAAAGTATGGTGGATATGTAAAAATGGTCATGAATGGCAAGCAAATATTCAACCAAGAACTAAGGGTGTGGGTTGTCCATATTGTAGCAATCAAAAGATATTGCCTGGATACAATGATTTGCAGTCAAAGCTTCCAGAATTGGCAAAAGAATGGCATCCAACTAAAAATGGTACCTTAAAACCTAATATGGTTTCTTGTGGCTCTGGAAAAAAAGTATGGTGGTTATGTAAAAATGGTCACGAGTGGCAAGCAATAATAAGAGATAGAAGCAAAGGTAATGGATGCCCGTATTGTTCAGGTCGCAAAAAGCCAAAGCAATAAAATTATAAAAAAGGTTTTTAATGAATATGAAAAATTTTTTTAATTATATGGTTTTTCCAACACAACAAAGTAGAGAAAAAGTTAGGAAAGAATATTTTGATACACAAAAATTGTTTTTAGATATTAAACCATATTTGAAACTAAATAATTTAACTGAAAATATTGTCGTCAACACAACATTTACTAATAGTGTTTTTGAGACAATTAATATCGATTTAAGAGAAAAAGTTCGTAGGCATAACAATGATATATATTATTTAACAATAAGTTTGATGAAAATGTGTAACTATTATGACTTAATGAACAATACTTGTGGCGAAGATAAAGAAGCAAATGAAATTTTATTTAGGAAAGAAGCTCGTTGTGTTTGTTGTGAGATTTTCATGTATGAAGAAAAAATCAAAAACTTGACACGCCAAATATTTAATTTAAAATCTGATAAAACCCGTCATCTAAATGATTTAATTAATGAATTGGAAAAAATAGAAGACAAAAACGACTATATTAAATCTTATTGTGAAATAGGAAAACAATATTTAAATTATTCGTACATAAAATTTGTTAAGAAAATTCGTAATGATGAAATTCATAATAACTCTAGACTTGATGAATACAAAGACACCATGGAATTGGCAGGAGAAGTTATAGCAACTTGTAGCCTTTTTTATGCAATTAGTGACTATGAGTTATATCACAATATACGGCAAACATTAGAAGCTCAATTAGTATTAAAACAAAGTTTGCAAAACATATTAAATAATCACAGGATTAAAGCATAATTTTAGCAAAAAATTTAGAATGCAATCATCACTTGCCCGCCAGAAAAAAGGATAGGTAGTCACCTATCCTTTTTTGTTTATTTCTAGAATTATAACCGAGATTTAATAAGAAAGAATTTACATAGCAAATTAAAATGGCGCAAATTACCGAAAAATAAAAATTTTTTGAAATAATTTTAAAAAACGGGCGCTTTTGGTTTGATTTACGTTCTTTATTGTGCTATAATATCTAGGCTAACAACGAAATAGCATTGTTTGTTTGCAGTTTTTGGCAGAAACCAATAAAAATATTGTAAAACCGTCGGGGTGTAGCGCAGTTTGGTAGCGCGCTTGAATGGGGTTCAAGAGGTCGCAAGTTCGATTCTTGTCACTCCGACCAGAAAAAATCGTATCATCAGATACGATTTTTTTTATCTAACGGCAATAGCGCAAGTAAAGCTTAATTTTTAAACACTCTTTATTTCTTGCGCTTAAAATTATTTTTACAAAGGGGGAATTATGGATAAACTGTTAATAGTAGACGGCAACAATCTGCTTTTTCAAATGTTTTTTGGCATGCCTTCACGCATTATTAATAAAAACGGCAAGGCTATTCAGGGAACGCTTGGCTTTGTTGGCGCGCTTTTAAAGATTATTCACCAAACCAACCCCACCCACGTTGCAGTGCTTTTTGATGGGGACTGCTCTTTAGAACGCAAGCAAACCAACGCGGAATACAAGGCGAACAGAATTGATTATTCTTGCGTGCCGGAAGAAGAAAACCCATTTAGTCAAATAGATGACGTATACGCAGCCCTTGATTATATGCAAATTAAACACACGGAATCCTGTGGATGTGAAACGGATGATTTAATTGCAGGCTACGCCCTTAATTACGGCAAGCAAATGGAGGTTGTTATTTCTTCCTTTGATAGCGACTTTTTTCAGCTTATAACCCCAACCGTTAAGGTTTTGCGCTACCGTGGGGATAACACCGTTATTTGCGACGAGCTATTTTTAAAAAATAAGTTTGATATCACCCCCAACCTTTACGCCGATTTTAAATCACTTACAGGTGATAGCGCAGATAATATTAAGGGGGCGAACAAGGTTGGCCCTAAAACCGCTTCTTTGCTTATTAACGAGTTTGGCTCTTTGCAAGGTTTAATTGATAACGCAGAGCAAATTAAAAAACCTGCCTTAAAGCAGTCTATTTGTGAAAGCAAAGCGCGCTTACTTGATAATTACAAAATAATCAAGTTAAATGCAAACTGTCCCCTTCCCTTTACCCTTGAAGAGTTAAAATACACCCTACCAAAGGTTACAACACGCGCCGTTTTAAGCGCTATTGGATTATAAAAGTTAGGCTATAGGTCGATTAGGTGCTATTATGAAGTTATTTAATCTTTTTAAAAAGAAAGAAAAAGAACCCCAAATTTTAAGCAATAAACAGCTTCTTGATAAGCTTTGGAAGGACTGGGTTAAAAACCAAACCACTTCCCCCTTAACGGAAATTATGACGGTGGTTAGCAACCTTGGCGCAGGCGGACACGCCTACTATTTTGACCTTTGCGCAGAGGACAAAAGGTACATGGAAGCGCTTAACGTTGCCATTTTTCACTTACCAAAGATTATTTTAGATAACATGGTTTTAGCCCGCCGTGAATACAATTCCACCCCAAAGGAAGCGCGTGGCGAAAACTTTTTAGAAAACTACGATAAGGTGTTTTACGATAACGAAGAATTATTAGACGATTTAATTTTAAAAATTGCAAAAGGACATATATAAAATTCTTAATTTAAGGTAAAAAAAACAGCTTGGTAAATTAACTTACCAAGCTGTTTTTTTATTGATTTTTAATTAAAAAGCACTTCTATAGGTCGATTATCGCACTTTTTAGCGTTTTATGATTTTTTCGTATAGTTCTTTAATGCTTCCCAAGTTTTTAAATAGTCGTAATCTTGTTCGAACCCAGAAAGAGTTAATAAACCGTTACGAACTTCACCGTTTAAGCAGTTCGCCCAATCATCCATCCAATCATCATCTCTTAAATACATCCGAGCACTAGGGGTTTGATAAGATGCCGCACGAACGAATACGATAGAGTTTCTGGGGTTCTTATCGCTTTGTAAGAATACTTCACTATTTGCTAAGTCAATTTGAATAGGCACAGAAAAACCTGCTTCAGCTTGAGCCGTTTGACCGGTTCTACCGCAAACGAACTCAATAAACTTCCATGATGCATTACGGTAATCAGATTTTGCGTTAATACAAAGAGCAACTGAATCGGAGTGACCTGCTTCTACTCCGTGTACGGTGACGTTACCTTCTGCATCATATTCTTTATACATAGGTAGAGGCGCTACGTCCCAAACGAAGGGATGACCGTATGCAGGAATCTTTGTGTTATCCATAACTTGACGGAAGTTGGTTACGTTCCATCTACCGTCTACTAACATTGCAACGTTACCTTCGGTAAACGCAATAGCCTTAGAACCGTCGCCACCGATTGACTTAGGATCGGGACAAATACCGTGACCGTATAAACCGTCGTCTACTAGAACGCTAGTCTTTTGACCTACTCTTACGAATTCTACGAATGCTTCTCTTTGAGAGGGAAGTACGTTTAACTTACCTTCTGCAGCTGCTGCAGTAATTTCAGGTCTAATAGTCTTGTTAGTTTCAGGGTTAACTAGCTTGTCGCCCCAAGCAATGATTTCGCCTGCATTGTATTTCTTGCCGTTAACGGTGAAACCATCTGCGTTATCATCAGCTACGATAAAGTTAGGAGTTGCATCCATTAAGGTGAAATCACAGTAACCGCCATTGTATGCGGGATCAGAGGTGGGAACGTATTGAATACAGTCACCGCCTACAGACCAACAGTAGTTATACCACCATTCAGTGTAGTAACCGTAAATGTTGTTTCTGCCTATTTTTGCGCGAGCTGCGTTTTGAACTAAATTAGATAAGGTTACGCATTCATCCCAGCTCATAGGAACTTGGTTGTTAAACCATTTAGCGCCGTTATCATCTACAAAGTAACCTTTTTCTTTAACTTCAC
>JAZSMG010000161.1:0-7573 GCA_045535775.1 Christensenellaceae bacterium
GAAACGATAAGTAAAGTATTTTCATCTGCAGTAATCATCATTGCTTCAAGTTTTCTTGCAACTTTATCGTTACGCCAAAGTTCTGCAAGTTCAACTGCGCTACGCATTAAATTACCTGAATATTTGTTAAGCATTGCTTCAAATCTTTCCGTTAAGGTAAATGCATCCGCTACACCACCTGCAAATCCTAATATTACTTTATCGTTATATATACGGCGCACCTTTACTGCGTTGCTTTTGAAAACTACGTTTTCACCGAAGGTAACCTGACCGTCGCCGGCTATCGCAGTTTTTCCGTTGCGCTTTACACCACATATCGTTGTTCCGCGAAATTGACTATTCATCCTTATTTATCCTCTCTGCTATTTTTTCTATCTCTTGAAGAGCTCTTTCACCCATCATCTTCTTCTTTAAATCCTTTTTGCGCTTATCTATCCCAGCTATCGGCGCAAGTATGCCGTAATTTGCGTTCATTGGCTGAAAATCGGAATTTGGCGTGCTAATATAACAGCACAACGCACCCGATACCGTTTTATTATCCCATTCAATAGCCGGCAAATTCTTTAAACTTCTGTATAAGTTAATTGCCGAAACTAAGCCTGAAGAAGCACTTTCTACGTAGCCCTCTACACCGGTGATTTGACCTGCAAAGTAAATATTATCTTTGCCTTTAAGGGCGTAATACTTATTTAAAGAGGCGGGAGCGTTTATAAAGGTATTTTTATGCATTACGCCGTAACGCACGAATTCTGCCTCTTTAAGGGCGGGAAATAACGAAAATATGCGCTTTTGCTCGCCAAAAAGCAGATTTGTTTGAAATCCTACCAAATTATACATACTGCCTTCTACGTTTTCCTTGCGTAGCTGTAAGCATGCATACGGCCATCTTCCCGTTTTTGGATCTGTTAGTCCTGCAGGCTTTAGCGGACCGAATCTTAAGGTGTCTACACCCCTTGACGCCATAACCTCAACGGGCATACAGCCTTCAAACACCTTGGTGTTTTCAAAGTCATGCAAAGGCGCGCGCTTTGCGTTTATTAACTCGTTATAAAAAACCTCGTAGGTTTCTTTATCCATAGGACAGTTAATATAGTCGCCAACACCCTCTTCGCCGTATCTATCGGAAATAAAGGCGTGGTTCATATCTATACTGTCACCCATTACTATGGGTGCGGCGGCATCAAAAAAGTAAAACGCGCCTGTGATTTCTTTTATATGGTTACACAAATCACCCGTTGTAAGTGGCCCGGTGGCTATAATCGTAGGGGTAGAAAAATCAATTTGCTTTACCTCTTCGCAAATAAAATTGATATTTTTACATTCCTTTAGCCGTTTTGTTATTAGCCCTGCAAAGGCTTCCCTATCTACCGCTAAGGCATTGCCTGCAGGAACTTTAGTGTTATCTGCACAGCCTATTATAAGACTGCCAAGTTTTCTCATTTCCCCCTTTAAAAGTCCACAAGCATTTCCGTAAATATCGTTGGATTTTAGCGAATTAGAGCATACTAATTCCCCATAATTTTCGCTTTTGTGGGCAGGGGTAAATGATCTTGGTTTTATATCGTATAAGTTTACGTTTATTCCGCGATTGGCTAAAAAATAGGCTGCTTCACAGCCGGCTAAGCCGCCACCAATCACGTTTACTGTTAATTTATTTTGCATTTTTTTCCTTTGATGAATAATTGCAGTCTTTATCTGAGCAACGAACGCTCTTTCCGTCCTTTAAATATACTAAATGCTTACCGCACTTGGGGCAAAGCTTGCCGTTTGGCATATCCCAACTCATAAACGAGCATTCGGGATAGTTTGAACAACCGTAAAATACCTTACCGCTCTTTGATGCCATCTTTCTGGTGGGCTTACCGCATACGGGGCAAATGCCTGCATCTTCTGCAAGGCTCTTTGTGTTTTTACATTCTTTACAATATAAATATTTACCGAATTTACCTTGCTTAACTACCGTTTCGCCACCGCATTTTTCACACTTTTCAACACTCTTTTCTTCGTTTAAAGCTTTAATATTGGTGCATTTTGGGTAATTGGGGCATGCTAAGAATTTACCGAACTTACCCGTTTTGTAAATCATAACCGCACCGCACTTTTCGCAAATCTCTTCCGATTCTTCCACGTTTTCACTCTTAATATTAGAGCATTCGGGATAGTTTGAGCAAGCCAGATATTTACCGAATCTACCCGTTTTTCTAAGCATGGGCGCGCCACACTTTTCACACACGAACTCGGTCATTTCATCCCCATCACGCATTGCCTTTGAAAGCTGATCTGCAAAGGGGGGATAGAAGTCGCCAATAAGCTTACGCCAATCCTTACCGCCGTTTTCTATGTTATCTAACTTATCCTCCATATTAGCGGTAAAGCCAACGTCCATTATATCAGAGAAATATTTAACCAGCATATCAGTTATGCGGAATGCTATCTCTGTGGGAACTAAGAATTTACCGTCCTTTGTGGTGTATTTACGCTTGGTTAGCACTGAAATGATTGAGGAATAGGTGGAAGGTCTACCAATACCCTTTTCTTCCATAATCTTAACCAACGAAGCATCAGTAAATCTAACGGGGGGATGGGTGAACTTTTGCTCGCTTTCTATTTTTACCTCTTTTAGCACTTCGCCCTTGGTTAAAGAGGGTAAATTCTTGCTTTCCTCGCCATCCTCTTCATCCTTGCGGTAATCATCATAAACCGCAGTAAAACCCTTGAATTTTACCGTTTTACCGCTTGTTTTAAAGGCATAACCGCTATTTTCTACCGTTACCCTAACTTGATTGTATACTGCATCGGTCATTTGTGATGCTAAGAAACGGTCATAAATAAGCTTGTATAGGTTATAGTGGTTTTTATCAAGAACACCCTTTAAGCTTTCGGGCGTAACGTTAATATCTATAGGTCTTATCGCTTCGTGCGCGTCTTGACTCTTATTTTTGGATTTGTATACGTTTAAGCTATTAGGAACATATTCCTTGCCAAAGTTTTGCTCTATAAAGCTTCTTGCAGCCATTTGTGCATCCGTGCTCACCCTCACAGAGTCCGTTCTGATATAGGTTACAAGCGCTAAATGCCCTTTGGGGGTTTCTACACCTTCGTATAAGTGCTGTGCAACGGACATAATCATAGGTGAAGTCATATTGAGCTTATTAGAGGCATCCTGTTGCATCGTACTTGTTGTAAACGGTGGCAACGGATGAGATTTTAAAACTGATTTTTTAACCTCTTTTACCACGTATTCACCCTTTGAAATGGCTTCCAATACCTTATCTGCCTCTTCCTTGGTTGAAGGCTTGTATTTTTTACCGTCCGCTTCTACCATAAGAGCCTTGAACTGAGGTGGTGTGCTACCCTTTAAGGTTGCAACTACGTTCCAAAATTCTTGGGGCTTGAAGGCACGAATTTCCCTTTCTCTATCAACTATTAAGCGCAAGGTAACGGACTGAACTCTGCCTGCAGAAAGTCCGTCTTGAATACGCTTACAAAGTAAAGGGCTTAATTTATAGCCAACTAAACGGTCTAAAACTCTTCTTGCCTGCTGAGAGTCAACTAAGTTCTTATTTATTTCACGCGGTTCTTCCAGCGCCTTTTTAATCGCCTTTTCACTAACCTCATTAAACACTATTCTTTGTGCTTTGCCCTCAAGCTTAAGCACTTCCATTAAATGCCAAGATATTGCTTCACCTTCACGGTCCGGGTCGGTTGCAAGATATACTTTATCTGCCTTTGCGGTCTTTTCCGTTAAGCGCTTAATGGTTTGCTTTTTATCTGCGGTTACAACGTAATTAGGCTCAAAATTTTCGCTTACGTTAACACCTAAACGCTTTTCGGGTAAATCGCGCACGTGGCCTTCACTGGCATCTACCTTATATTTTCCTTTAAGATACTTTTCGATTGTTTTCGCCTTAGAGGGCGATTCTACGATAATTAGTTGCATATATTTCTCCACCAACGCCTATAGCGTTATTACTTTTTTGGATTGCTACGGCTAATTTAACTTTATTAGCGCCGTATAACTGTTTTTGTTGCCTTTTGCCACTAGTCCTTTAATTTCTAACATAGAAAGTATTGACAAAATTTCATAACTCTTCTTGCCCGTTTTTAACGCAAGATCATCAATACTTATACTTCCATCCATTGCGGAAAGAATAAGCATTTCATCCTCGTCTAGGTCGGGAAGTTCAAGGTTATTTAATTCTATTCCTTCTGCACTGGCAACGTCTTCTGCATTTTCTACAAGCTGTGCTTTACCTACCTTTATTAGCATATTGCAAATTTCACCGCTTCTTTCACCTAACGAATAGGGAATTGCATATATTCTTTTGCTATATGCCTCTGCAAATTTTGCAGTATAACGCGTTCCGCTATCTTCTGCACCGCTTAATATTAAAACCGCATCCGATAAAGCAGAAATAAGCCTATTACGCATTGGAAAGCGCCAGGGTGCGGACTGCGTTTCGGGCGGATATTCGCTTATTACCAAGCCTTTTTGAGCAATTTTTCTACTAAATCCCTGTTAGACTGTGGGGATACGTAATCGTGACCGCTTGCCAAAAGGCTAATCACGTTACCGCTATCCTTTGCACCTAAAAGCGCGCATCTATCACCGCCAACGGCGCTACCGCTAACGATTACAACACCTGCAGATGAAAGCTCGTTTGCAATGGATTCACCCGCCTTTAAAACAAAGGGCAAGGTCTTTCTTGAACCTACTATGGCAAGTTTTTTGCTTGCATTTAATAATTCCACCCTACCTTTTGCGTATAAAACCAAGGGATTAGATGGTAAATTTGCAAATATTTCGGGATAATCTTTACTTAAGTAGGTTATAGCCTTAATATTGCGTGATTCAAGCTTTTTTAGTATAAAATGCAAATACTCGCCGTTTGATAAACAGCTTTTTACGGTGAGTGATGCACCTTCGCTTATATTTTTTCTTACGTATTCAACTGCAGGCTCTATATTTGTAAACAATTCGCCAACGTTTGAGTATAAAGAAAGAATTTCTCTTTTATGTTTATATTCAAGCCCGTCGAAAAAATCTAATAAAATTACGGCAAGCTCTTCTTTAGTATACGTCATAAGATTAGGAATTTAAATCAAAGCTACGGTAGCCCACGGCTTCTAAGATATGGCGCGGTAAAATATTATCCTCTAATTCCATATCTGCAATAGTTCTTGCAACCTTTAAAACTCTGCTTCTTCCGCGTGCGGAAAGCTTTAATCTTTCAAAAGACATTCTCATTATCTTTTCGCTTTCGGGAGAAAGTGCACAGTATTTTTCAAGCTGTCTTTCACTCATTTCGCTATTAGTTCTAATGCCGTCCTCTTTAAAGCGCTCGCGTTGAATCATTCTGGTGCGGTTTACACGCTTTTTAACCTCTGCAGAGCATTCCTCTTGCCCTTCCTTAACTAAATCATCGTATTCAACGCCGTCAACCTCTATTTGAAGGTCTATTCTATCTAATAGCGGACCTGAGATTTTTGCTTTGTATTTTGCTATTTGTGATGCAGTACATCTGCATTCTAACGTCTTAGAACCGTAATTCCCACAAGGACAGGGATTCATACTGCCAACAAGCATAAAGCTTGCGGGATACTGTACCGTCATTCTTGCGCGTGAAACGGTTACTATTCTATCTTCTAAGGGTTGGCGCAAGCTTTCTAAAGTGCTTCGCGGATATTCAGGCATTTCATCTAAGTATAAAACGCCGTTATGCGCTAGGCTTATAACCCCGGGCTTTGCTGAAGCTCCGCCACCTATTAGGGCTATTTGTGAAGCCGTATGGTGTGGTGTGTAAAAAGGTCTTACCGTTACTATACCCTCTTCTGATAAAGCACCTGATACAGAGTGAATTTTGGTGGTTTCCAGTGCTTCTTCAAAACTCATTTCGGGCATAATTGAGGGAATACAACGTGCAAGCATAGTCTTTCCTGAGCCGGGCGCGCCCACGAGTAATATATTATGACCGCCACTTACCGCAACTTCTAACGCGCGCTTTGCGGCAGCCTGACCTTTTACGAATTTTAAATCGCTTACGCTTTCCTTTACTTGGCTTGCAGAATATTCCCTTGCAACAACCTTTTCAACGGCAAAAGTGCCGGCTAAATGACCAATAACCTCGTTTAACGTTTTGCAAGCGTAAACCTCTATACCAAAGATATATTCCGCTTCCTTTACGTTTGCGTAAGGAATAATAAACTTGTTAAATCCCTGTGATTTTGCGGAAATAAGTAATGGGGTTATACCGTTTACACCGCGCAAGCTACCGTCTAAAGAAAGTTCGCCTAAAAATACGTATTCATCTAAATCAATTCCGGAAAGATGCTCCGTGTAGGCTTTTATTATACCTATTGCAATAGGTAAATCCAAATATGAGCCCTCTTTTTTTACGTCTGCAGGGGCTAAGTTCACCGTTACCCTACCGTACGGAAAACTCTTTCCGCTATTTTTTATAGCAGTGCGAACTCTTTCCTTAGATTCCTTTACGGAAGCATCCGGAAGCCCAACAACGTCGAACTTGGGAAGTCCTCCACCAACGTCTGTTTCAACGGTAACCGCAAAGGCGTCTAAACCAAGCAGACCTAAGCCGTTTACTTTACTTAACATATTTCCCCCTTCGGCTTAAACAAGCCATGAATAAATCACTTGAAGCTTTTCTGATAAATCAAAATTAAAAGTAAAGGGTGTTTGCAACACGAAGAATGCAACGAATATTACGCAAACTGTAACCGTTAAAGTTACAAACAACCATTTCTTAAGAAGGGTTTTTGCTAATTTATAAAGTAGGATAAGTGATGGGATTGCAAAAAGTAAACAAATTGCAAAGTTTGCATATATTGCAGAGCCTAAGAATAAGCCGTTTATAAACCAAGTGGTTAAAAATCCCGTCAATAATAGCATATAGTTGGTTTTGTTTTCGTTAAGCACAACTATTAGATTAACGTTTGAAAGCGACTTTCCGCGAAGTAAAATATATGCAAGACCTATTAGCGCAAGTGATAAGCATGCAACCAATGCAATTGCTCTGTTTGCTACTAAATATGAATCTATTCCAAATGCGTTTGATAAGGTTTGCTTACCAAGGCCAAGTGACCATACAAAGAAGAATGAATCACCCTTTGAAGTAAATAGCGCGCTATTATTTTGTAAAATTGCGGAAATTAAATTTGTTTCATAATATGCGGTGTAAGTGAAATAACCTATTCCGTATGCTATTACCATTAGCGCTATGGGGGCTACAAAGAAGCCTACCAAGGTTTTTACTATAACATTAGATAAAGTTTTGTTGTATCTTTCACGAGCGTACTCTTTTTCCAGACCGGTTTCTGCGTAGAAGGTCTTACGTGCTTCAATTATTGCTTTTACCGAGGGAATTAAACAAAGTAGAAGCAATAAGGGTAATACGTAAAGAGAGGTAAGTGATACGCTTAGTGCAAATGCAAAGGTGAAGCCTGATAAAATTAGATTGTTAGAGTTTGCTCTTAACGCCTATGCCGTTTGTGATTTTAAATAAAAATCATAAGCAAAATAGAGTGATGCAAGAAGGAAGAAAATAGATATACTTAA
>JAZSMG010000185.1:0-3638 GCA_045535775.1 Christensenellaceae bacterium
CAGTTAAACGTAGGTGCATTGCCAACGTTGGTTATTCCCCTATATTCCTTGCCGTTTAAAACAACCGAAGTTGCGTAAACTGCGGGCTTAGGCATACGCTTATCGGCAGGAAATTCTATATTTGCGGTGGGAAAGCCCAAGGTTTTGCCTACTTGGCGCCCCTTTACTACTTCGCCTTCTATAAAATATCTGCTACCCAACAAGGTGTTCACTTTAGATATATCACCTATTTCTAACAGGTTTTTGATTTGCGTTGTGGAAATTTTATTCCCCTCTTCATTATATTCAAAATCGCAAATATATAAAGCTAAACTGTTTTTTAAACAGTATTCCTTCAACAAATCTGTATTACCTAAGGCGTTTTTACCAAATCTAAAATCATTCCCACAAACCAGCGCGGAGATGTTCCTATTGCAATTTAGATAAGCCAAAAAGTCTTGAGGTTGAGTATTGGCGTATTCCTTTGAAAAATGAGCCAAGCATATTTCATCAACACCTAAACCGCTAAGAATACCCAATCGCTCTTCATAAGTAAACACTAAGCCTCCTGTTTTACCGCCTATACTTCCAATATCGTTATCATAGGTAAAAACCGCTACGTCTGCACCAAGCTCCTTTTTTAATTCCTGCGCCTTAAAAATAAGCTTTTTATGCCCCAAATGAATACTGTCAAAACCGCCTAAGCAAAGAATAATGGGATTGTTTGTTTTTTCATTAAAGCCTATTACACGCATTATCTACCCTCTTACGTACGGTTTAACTACAAGCTTTTGAGCTTCTATAATACCCACACCCCAAAATTCACTTTCACAGTATACGCGATACTTGCCGTCCGGCAAATCATAGGGATCTCTGAGTCCGTTTAGCAATCTTGTTGCTTGCGTTTGGTTAAGAATAAGTTTTTCATAATGCAAGGGCTCGTCGCTTGGTATAATTAACTCTTGCGGATTGGGATTAGCAAGAAAATCATCCAAATGAATACAATTTTCTAAAGTAAAAAATCCGCTTTCCGTTCTTTCTAGCGCAGTCATAGTAGCATAAGCACCTAAAGCATGTGCAATATCACGGCAAATTGAACGAATATAGGTACCACCGCCACAACAAATTTCAAACTTATATGCAGGCGCAGTACCGCCAATCAATTTAATGAAAAAAATTTCAACTTCCTTGGGCGGAAGCTCTACCGCAATACCCTTTCTGGCCAATTTATAGCTCTTTTTACCGTCTACGCACTTTGCAGAAAATATTGGCGGAATTTGCATTACTTTACCGCAAAGACTGGGTAAAACCGTATTTATTTCCTCTAAAGTGGGGATTTTATCATTCTTATATAATAATTCACCTTCTAAATCTAAGGTGTCCGTTTCATAGCCAAAGGTAAATTCTGCAACGTAAGTTTTTCTTTTATCCTCTAAAAGATGATCAAATAATCTTGCTGCCTGACCGATAGCTACGGGCAAAATTCCACACGCTAAAGGGTCTAAAGTACCCATATGACCGCATTTATAGTCAATTTTTTTCTTAATTTTATTCAAGCAATGAGCAGAACTCATTCCTCTTGGTTTATATATATTTAAAAATCCATTCATATCAATAAATATTTATGTCTACCGCTCTAACCAGTTTTTCTATAACCTCTTCATACATTCCGGAAATTACGCAACCACTTGCAAAACGGTGGCCACCGCCCCCAAATTCGCTTGCAATTTGGTTCGCATTAACTTTTTCGCGAGTTCTTATGCTAACGCGATAGAGGTTTTGTTTGGTTTGTAATAGTGAAACGGCAACCTCAACACCTAAAATAGTCAAGGGGTAATCAACAAAGCCTTCCGTGCTATCCTCACCTAAGCCGTATTTTTGCAAATCATCCATTTTAACCGTTAAAATAGCAAGCTTATTTTCTAAATAAAAGCGCATGCCCTTTAACACGTCTATATAAAGCTGAGAACGCTCTTTGGTTTGAGATTTGAATATTGCATTCGTTATCTTTTGCATGTTCGCGCCACAGTTTATCATCTCTGATGCAACGTTTAAAGACATAGAAGTAGTTGAATTATGCATAAAATTAGCAGTATCAGTGATAATTCCAAGCAAGACACCTTCTGCAATCTGCGCAGAAATTTCAACGTTCATAAGCTTTAAAAGGTTGTATATTATAAGCGTATTAGCAGGTAAAGCCTCTAAATATAAAGACTGAGTAAACCTACTGTTAGAAGGATGATGATCAATACAAAAGCACTTACTGCTAGCCGTATAAATTCCCCAACTATGCCCTAATAAATGCTCACTGGCAACGTCTACGGCAATATGTCCTTCCCGCGCGGTTTTAACCTGTGTTGGTTTTAAAAAGTAAGAAGTATCTATAACACTACTTATTTTTTGCGGAACGTCGCCGTCACACACGACGTCACATTCGATACCCTTTTGCCTTAAAGCAAGTGCCAATGCCACGGCACTGCCCACCGTGTCACCGTCTGGGCGAACGTGGCAAAATACGTAAGCGCTTTTTAAAGCCAGTATTTCATTTGAAATTTCCTTAAGCGTTTTCATCCTCGTTACCGTTTTTGTGTATTTCGTTTAAAATCTTATCAATTTTTTCACCGTATTCTGCCCTATTATCTAATAAAAAGGTGAATTCAGGAACAGTTCTTATATGCATACGTGCAGAAATTTCACGGCGAACAAAGCCTGCTGAAGCCTTAATTGCTTCAAAAGTTGCATTTTTTCTTTCTTCATTCATCGAAAATATGCTTATATATACTTTAGCCTGTTTTAAATCTGCCGTTGTATGAACTGAAGTTATAGAAAATATTTCAGTAAGTCTAACGTCTTTAACCTTGGTGGTTAAAATTTCATATATTTCCTTTTTAAACTCACTGTTTAATCTTTTTTCTCTTTTTTCTTTCATTTTTTATTTCTCCATTCAATCACGAAAGACAACCTTTTAAAAAAAAGGCAAAAATCTTTTTGCCTTTTTTATGCGACGTCGCCTTATTATTTTCTTTCTTCAACTATATAGCTTTCGATAAAGTCACCAACTTTAATATCGTTAAAGCCCTCAATTGAAATACCGCACTCGTAGCCTTGGTTAACTTCCTTAACCTCATCTTTAAAGCGCTTTAATTGCTTAACGTTACCTTCACAAATCATAACGTCGTTACGGTAAATACGTAATTTTGCATTACGAACAATCTTACCGTCCGTTACGTAACAGCCAGCAACGGTGCCAACACCTGAAATCTTAAAGGTATCACGAACCTCTGCCTTACCTGTGTAAACTTCGGTATATTTGGGTGCAAGCATACCGCTCATAGCCTTCTTAACGTCATCAATAGCATCGTAAATTACACGATATAGCTTAACGTCAATATGCGAACGCTCTGCTTGAACCTTAGCCTTTGAATCGGGACGAACGTTAAAGCCGATAATAATAGCATTTGAAGATTCTGCCAAAGTAACGTCCGTTTCGTTAATAGCACCAACTGCTGCGTGTAAAACGTTAACTTTTACTTCATCGTTAGAAAGTTCAATTAAGGACTGTTTTACTGCTTCTGCAGAGCCATGAACGTCTGCTTTTATAATAATGTTAAGATTCTTAAGCTCACCATCTGAAATCTTAGAGAATAAATCATCTAAGG
>JAZSMG010000255.1:0-2001 GCA_045535775.1 Christensenellaceae bacterium
ATAAGGTTGGCGTTACCGATTATGACGAGCTTATTCGCAACGATTTATTGGCTAGGCAGGCGCGCACTAAAAAAAGAGTGCATATTCATGAAAAAAACAAGGCTGGCTTCTTTGCACAGTCTAACAAGGTTGAGGCACGCAGACTTGAAATTCAACAACGCCTTTTGTTTGATTTTGATATGCCCGTTTACCAAAAATATCTTGAGGGTAAAAGCAATCTTAACGTGTTAGACGTTGGATGCGGAAACGGTAAGGCGCTAATGAATAGACTTGGCGATAGACCGGAAGTAAATAAAATTATTGGTATTGAATACGACCAATCATTCGTGGATAAGGCTAATGCCGATTACGGCAGTGAAAAGGCGTTGTTTTATCAAATGGATGCGGAATCACCCGATTTTATAGACGAGCTTCGCGATCTTATGGATGAACAAGGTATAGAGTCCTTTGACTGGATAAATATTTTGGCGGTAATGTCTCACCTTAAATCGCCATATCATTTGCTAAAATCCCTTCGCAAGGTTTGCTCTAAGGGGGCGGTGATATTCATTCGCAATATTGACGATGGATTAAATATCGTTTATCCCGATGAAAAAATGAATTTTGAGCGCGCCTTTAATATGATTGCTAAGTGCGATACAACCGGCTACCGCTATTCCGGAAGAGAGTTGTTTACCCTTCTGCACCGCTCCGGCTTTAGAGATATCGTTTACGAAAGAATGGGGCTTAATTCTGCTAGCATGGATTATACAGAAAAGGAAGCACTTTTTGATACCATTTTCCACTTTTTGAAGAACAGTATTAACGTAACTGCACAAAATAACCCGCAAAATCAAGAAATTCAGGTTGAAAAAGAATGGCTTGATGAAAATATAGAAACACTTGAAGAACAGTTCCTTGCTTCCGATACCTTTGTTAACTTTGGCTTTTTAATTGTGGTTGCAAGAACTTAAGAGGTACAAATGAAGATAAATATTGATGATATTTCCTTTGAGGTTTTACAAAAAGACAGTATTCCTACCCTTCTTGAAATTCAGGAAGAAACCTTTGAATTCGCCAAAGGCGATAGCGATTTTTTAAGGCGCAATACTTATGAAACTCTTGAGGTTTGCTTTGCCGAGCCCAGTGTGGTTTTAGGTGCTTTTTATAAGGGCGAAATGATTGCATTCGGTATACTTTATTGCGCAGGCAACACAAAAGAAAATCTTGCACTTGACGTGGATGAGATTGAAGATATAACCCAAAATGCCAACGTGAAGCTTATAATCGTGCGCCCACAGTATAGGGGCAACGGCTTGCAGGCGACCTTTATAACCAAGCTTGAAGAGCACGCTAAGAAGGCTGGATTTACTTGGCTTTCTTCCACCGTTTCACCTGCTAATCCTTGGAGTATGAATAATCTTTTAAAGTGTGGCTTTACGCAAAATAAAATACTTCAAAAATACGGCGGTTTACAGCGAATTTTATTTGCTAAAAAAATTCAATAACCTTGTAATTTATTAAATATTGTAAAAAAAACACCCCAAAGGTTTACCTAAGCTTTTGGGGTTATATCATGCGGTGAATTATACTATCAAGTGCAACACCTAAAAAAATATGAAATAACTTTTTATATCTATAATAATTATGAAATACGCAAAAAAGATAAATATACAAGCTTATTTAAAAATTTATTTTATTACTTTTAAATCGCTAATTTTTACAGAAATGCAATCCCCATAATGATTATTATTTTCATCAATACCGTTAAAATCCACCTCGACGTAGCCTTGAACAGCATTACTATCCATCACACAACCTATGTCCCCCTTATGTATTCCATGCTTTGAATATCCTTCTTTTTCAACCATTAATTCAACCAAGTCATAATCATTTACAACACTTGGCTTTAGATAGTTTTGTGCATTTTTTATTATTTCATCTAATTTACACAATAATTCAGCTTTTACTTTAAAAGGTATTTCTTCTTTTTCAAAATCAACGTCCTGAACGCTTACTTTT
>JAZSMG010000265.1:0-2921 GCA_045535775.1 Christensenellaceae bacterium
GCCCAATATTCCTCACTGCTGCCTCCCGTAGGAGTCTGGACCGTTTCTCAGTTCCAATGTGGCCGATCACCCTCTCAGGTCGGCTACCCATCGTCGACTTGGTGGGCCGTTACCTCACCAACTATCTAATGGGACGCGAGCTCATCTTCAACCGATAAAATCTTTGATCCTAAAGGGATGCCCCTTTTGGATATTATGCGGTATTAGCTCAGATTTCTCTGAGGTATTCCCCTGTTGAAGGCAGATTGCTCACGCGTTACTCACCCGTCCGCCACTAACATTAGGAGCAAGCTCCCAATGCTCGTTCGACTTGCATGTGTTAAGGACGCCGCCAGCGTTCGTCCTGAGCCAGAATCAAACTCTTAAGTTTAATATCTTTAAAGCTGCATTCTTGCGAATGCAACAGCTCTAACGTTTTTCGTTTTTGCTGACTGTTTTTAGGTACATAATGTACTCAATTTAAAATTGACAGAAACTTTATTATTACAAAATCATTTGTACTAATGTCATTTCCTTCTATTCTATTTTTAATCTACTTGAACCGAACCACCGTTCGGCGAGTGCTGCCTCACTCAGACAGCCTATGCATTATACCACACTCTTATAGGCGATGTCAAACGTTTTTCATATATTTTTTAAAATTTTTTAAAAAATTTTTTTCGTTTGTTTTTGCCCTGTTGTTCGGCTTTTTTAACCGACAACCTGTGCGTATTTTTTATGCTTGTCTATTAAACCATATTTAAGAATAATTGTCAAGCATTTTTTCAAGGTTTTTAAAAGTTTTTTAACTTTTATTTTACTTGATATTAAATTGCACTTTTTTGGGCGCCATGAATAACTGTGTTATAAATGATGCTTGCCTATTAAACTACATTTTGCAAAAAAAGTCAACAGTTTTTTACCCATTTTTACAAATTTTTTAAAAAATTTTTTCTAATACTACATATTGTGGTTATTCAACTGCAAAAAACACTAATTTAAATTTTAATAAGTTAAGTTATCCACAATTATATACCGTTTATACTCGTTTAATCCTTTTGATCGCGTTTTATAGATATTTTTATCTTTTTGTTTTATTGAGTTGTAAACAGCGCAAAGCAACGCAATAATTCACACGCTTCTATATTATAAAATATATATGTCGCGCGCGCGAAGCAAAAAATTAATCGAATTTAGGTTATTTTTTAAAAACTCTTTAACACTTTCTTGATTGACTTTTTTAATCTTTAATGTTAATATATAAATATGATAGCTATTATTGCAGAAAAGCCAAGTCTTGCGCGAAACATTGTTGCCGGCATTGGCGAAATGAAAAAGAAAAACGGTTATTTTGAAAATAACGAATATATAGTAACCTGGGCGTTTGGGCATCTTTTTTCTCTTTGCGACGTTGAAGATTACACGAGAGAGGAAAAAGGCAAAAAGTGGTCGCTTGATAATTTACCCTGTTTTCCCCAAAAATTTAAGTTTAAACTTAAAAACGGTGACAACGGCAAACCGGATAAAGGGGTGAGCACACAGTTTGAAATTATTAAAGCACTTTTAAACCGCAATGACGTTAATAAAATAGTTAACGCAGGCGATAGCGACAGAGAAGGTGAAATAATAATTAGACTGTGCGTAGAAAACGCGCTTAAATCCCCCAAGCCCTTTTACAGGTTATGGCTACCCGACCAAACGCCAAAGACAGTAAAGAAGGCTCTTTTAGAGATGAAGGAAGAAAGCCATTACCAAAATTTGGCAAACGAGGGCTTTTCGCGCACCTATATAGATTGGCTTTACGGCGTTAATCTAACCAGATATGCAACCATTAAATCCGGAACACTTTTAAGGGTAGGAAGAGTTATAGTTCCCATAGTTAAGGCAATTTACGATCGCGATAAGGAAATTGAAGAATTTGTTCCCGAAATTTATTATGCGCTTGTTTCTAAAGCGATTACCAACGGCGAAGAAATAGAGCTTACTTCTAAATACAAATTTTCTAAAGATGAAAAACACAAAGCGGAAATTTGTTGCGAGCGAATGAATAAGCTTGACGCGATAGTAACCGATAAAAAATCTAAAAAGGAAATTTTAAACCCCGGCAAATTATATTCGCTTACCAAACTGCAAAACGTGCTTGGCAAAAAATATAAAATGTCTATGGAAAAGAGCCTGGCTATTGCGCAAAAACTTTACGAGCGAGGCTTTATTAGTTACCCCAGAACAAACTCTGAATATTTAGCAACTAACGAAAAAGGAAAGATTAAAGAAATTTTAGCAGGGGTAAAAGAGCTTGGCTATCCCGTTACCTTTAAAGATAAGAAAACTATTTTTGACGATTCTAAAATAGAATCACACTCTGCGCTAACCCCCACCTATAAAATTCCCAAGAAAGAAGACTTAAGCGAGGATGAAGCGCTTGTGTATTCCACCATACTTCGCAGATTCGTTGCGGTATTCTGCAGTGAGGACTGCGTTACCGAAAAAAGCGAGCTTACTATTTCTTTGGGAGGAAAAGAAGATTACACGCTGAAGGGGTCTATTATAATCACCCCCGGTTGGACCAAGTTTGACGGTGGCGATAAAAAGGATAAAATTTTACCCAACCTTAACGTAGGCGATAAAATTAACGTAAACTTTAAACCCGAAGAAAAACAAACCCAACCACCCAAGCACTACACCATAGAAACGCTAAACAACTATCTTAAAAATCCATTCAAGGATGACAAGGCTAATTCCGACGAAAACGACGATGAAGATTATAAGGCTATTTTTAAAGGACTTGAGCTTGGAACGGAAGCCACTAGAACGGGTATTATAGATAACGCGAAAAAGAGCAAATATATTTCACTCACTAAAGACGTCTACCGCATTGAAAAGGGCGGAAAATATTTAATTGAACAGCTTGTTGATATGAATATTTCTATGGATAAATATAA
>JAZSMG010000051.1:0-2099 GCA_045535775.1 Christensenellaceae bacterium
TCCGACTTTAAAAAGTATTTGGAATAAATGCGCTTATATACGTCGTAATAGTGCAAAAACTTTACGTTTTAGCCTCGGTCATGTACGGCAAGTACAATCCCTTGCTAAATCCGCAGTTTTTTTCTCTTACTCGCATCTAAACGCTTTATCGCTACGCTTATTCTCAAATTCTTTTTTATCATCGCCCTTCGTTATAGCGTCGAAGCCTTGCGCTTGCCCTCGGTCATGTACGGCAAGTACGCGCCCTCGTAAAATACTCGTTGTTTGTGCCAACTACTCGCATCTAAGGCTTATTTAGTGCCATAGCCATTGGCTTTTGTGTGTGATTAATTTTTATTATAGCGTAGAAGCCTTGCGCTTGCCCTCGGTCATTTACGCCAAGTACGCGCCCTCGTAAAATACTCGTTGTTTGTGCCAACTGCTCGCATCTAAGGCTTATTTAGTGCCATAGCCATTGGCTTTTGCGTGTGTGCTTAACTTTTATTATAGTAGCGAAACTTTGCGCTTGCCCTCGGTCATGTACGGCAAGTACAATCCCTTGCTAAATCCGCAGTTTTTTTCTCTTACTCGCATCTAAACGCTTTATCGCTGCGCTTATTCTCAAATTCTTTTTTATCATCGCCCTTCGTTATAGCGGCGAAGCCTTATTTTATAATAAGAGCCATCCCTAAATTCACACGGGGGCGAACATCATTTTGCGGTAGCAAAATATCATTTGAGTATCACTCAAACATCATTTGCGTTAGCAATATCATTGCGTAAGCCACGCTCGCATCTAAGGCTTATTTTACGTTATGTAGTCATTGTACTAATAGTTGTCAATATAGCGATAATCGCGCTATAGGGGCACTTTTTAAAGGAAAAATATTATGTTAATAGATATGCACGCACATTCTTCTGGTATTAGTAAGTGTTGTTTGATCGATGCTAAAGCCGTGGTAGAAGAGGCTCTAAAGGTCGGCTTAGACGGTATAGTTCTTACTAATCATTACGTTGAATATTATGCAAAAAATAAAGATTATTCAGCGCTTGCAAACCGCTATGTAGAAGAGTTTTATTACGCGAAAGGTTGCGGTGAAAAAGTGGGTTGCAAGGTCTTTTTCGGTATAGAGGTCACTATGGAAAAAGAGGGATTTCCTCACATTCTTGTATACGGCGTAACCCCACAATTTATATTGGATCATCCGCAAATTGTATTTTACTCTCAAGAAGAGTTATATAAGGCGGTTAAAAATGCAGGCGGTGTGGTTGTTCAAGCGCATCCCTTTCGTAAAAACATAAATAGACTTTTAGATCTTAATTTTTTAGACGGTATAGAGGTAAATTGCCATCCGTTATATGAAGGAACTCATATAGATGAGTTAACTAAAATTGCTACAAAAAATAATATTTTATTAACCTGTGGCGGTGATTATCACGCAGATACTCATAGGGTGAAATGTGGTATGTATTTACCTGATTGGGTGCAAAACGGTGTGGACGTAGGCACGTATTTGTTACAAACTAAAGAATGTAAATTATGTGTTCAAGAGGTTGATGATTTTGTTTCAAAGGAAGTAATTTATAATTTAAAGTAAAACAAAAAAAAGGCAAAAAGTGCGTTAATCGCGCTATAGCCCCACTTTTTAATAAAAAGCAAATAAGAAACGGCGTATTTTAATGTTAAAACACGCCGTTTTTTTTGTTAGTTCTTTTCAAAATCAAAATTGATTTTACCATCCTTTTCCAGCTTTAATCTGCTTTCAAATTCCTTGTTTTGTTTAGAGGTAAATTTTAGTCTATCGGTAAAGCCTGTTTCAAGTAACTTTTGCGCTTGCGCTTTGCCTATTTGCGTTCCTAAAATTTTAAAGTTGATTCTAAAATCACATCCCTTAGAAAAACCTAAGCATCCGTAAGAAAATCTACCCTTAACAACGTCGTTACCGCAAAGTGGGCAAATGCCTATTTTTTCGCCGTAAACACCCGTTTCCTTTTCTGTGGAGCAGTTAAAAACCTCGGCGATTTCTTTTTTTGCAATTTCAACGCTATCGTCAACGGAGATCTCTCCGCGGTAAACCTGTTTTAGGGCTTGACCTAATTGGCTCGTCTTATATTTATCC
>JAZSMG010000007.1:0-6511 GCA_045535775.1 Christensenellaceae bacterium
GCAAAATACCTTTCCTTAATTATATATATAAAATAAATATAAAAAAATCGTTAAATATTAAAAAAACAGTTGACAATTATTTTAAAATATATTATACTGTGTAAAGTAAAATTCCTTTACAGGTGAATCGTGGAAGGTAAGAACTTACATTATTACCGATTATATTCGATATACGGTGAATTGCTAACGGAAAAACAAAGGGAAACGATGGAAGATTATTTTGGCTTAGATCTTTCTCTTGGTGAAATTGCAGAAATGCGCGGTGTTTCCCGTCAGGCAATCAAATACACGCTAGATACAGCCGAAAGTGCCCTTATGCAGTATGAAGAAAAACTTCATTTTCTGCAAAAAACAACCAAGATATCATCCTTGGAATGGGGTAGTAACGGCAATTTAAAAGAGCAAGTGCTTAAAATATTAGAGGAGGTTTAATTTGGCTGTTTTTGCATCACTTGGTGAAAAGTTAAATCACGTATTCAGTAAGCTAACCAAACGCGGTAAGCTAACTGAACTTGAAATAAAGCAAGCAATGCGCGAAATAAGAATTGCGCTATTAGAAGCTGACGTAAACCTTAAGGTTGTTAAGGATTTCGTTAACAAAGTATCTGAAAAGGCGTTAGGGCAGGAAATCTTAAAGAGCTTAAGCCCTGCACAACAGGTTATAAAAATAGTTAACGATGAACTTATAGAGCTTATGGGGTCCACAAACTCTAAGCTTGCAGTAGCATCAAATCCCCCCACGATTATTATGATGTGCGGTTTGCAAGGTGCAGGTAAAACAACACTTTCTGCAAAACTTGGTACGCTACTTAAAAAGCAGGGTAAAAAGCCCTTGCTTATCGCCGGCGACGTATACCGCCCAGCTGCGATAGATCAATTAAAAACGGTTGGCGAAAAGGCAGGATGTGAGGTTTTCACTCTTGGTCAAATCAACCCCGTAGATATTGCTAAAAGAGGTATTGAGCACGCAAAGCGCTTTGGCTTTGATACCGTAATTATAGATACTGCAGGTAGACTTCAAATAGATGAAAAGCTTATGCAAGAGCTAGAAGATATCAAGTCTGCAGTAAACCCACACGAAATACTTTTAACGGTAGACTCTATGACCGGTCAGGTAGCGGTAGAGGTTGCAGAAACCTTCAATAACCGCCTTGATATAACCGGTGTAGTTCTAACCAAGCTAGACGGTGATACCCGTGGCGGTGCATGTTTATCTATAAAGGCAGTAACCGGCAAGCCCATTAAATTTTCGGGTGTTGGTGAAAAGCTTGGCGATATAGAACCCTTCCATCCAGATAGAATGGCGAAGCGTATTCTTGGTATGGGGGACGTGCTTTCCATAATAGAAAAGGCGCAAGAGGCAATAACTGAAGAAGACGTTGCTAAGATGGAAAAGAAGTTTAAAGAAAATTCTTTCACCTTAGAAGACTTCCTTGATCAGTTTGAAATGGTTAAAAAAATGGGTGGCGTAAGCTCAGTTTTAAACCTAATGCCCGGCGCAAACAAGATGAATATTAAGGATGGCGATATAGATGAAAGTCGTATAGAACGTGTTAAAGCAGTAATACTTTCTATGACGAAAAGGGAACGTCGCAACCCCGATATTTTAAACTATTCCCGCAAAACCAGAATAGCAAACGGTAGCGGAACTAGTATACAAGAGGTTAACGCCGTACTTAAGCAGTACGAGCAAACCAAGCAAATGATGAAACAATTAAAGGGAAAAAGAATGGGCAAGCTCCCATTTAAATTTTAATAAGTAATTATAAAACGGAGGAAATACAAATGGCAGTAAAAATGAGATTAACCAGAATGGGCGATAAGAAGAGCCCCTTCTACCGTATCGTTGTAGTTGATTCAAGAGTTGCTCGTGACGGCAAGTATATCGACAAAGTTGGTCACTACAATCCTATCGCTAACCCTGCAGAAGTAGTTATCGATGCTGATAAGGCAAAAGATTGGTTAGCTAAGGGCGTACAACCCACGGAAACCGTAAAGTCTCTTTTAGTTAACGCAGGCGTTATCGAAAAGCCCACTAAGCTTTCACCTGCAAAGACCAACCCCAAGAAGAAAAAATAATTTTTTCGTACCTTCGGCGCTACGCAAGGGCAAAAGTCTTTGCGTAGCAGATTATGCCGACCTTAAAAACAGGATTTTATTCGATTATTATTCATTCGTATAATTTTTTGGCGCGTAAAAGGGCGCAAAAATGCTACTTGGTAGCAAAAAAAGTATTAAATTTGAAAAAAATAACGGCTTGCCGTTAAGGAGATAAATAAATGTTAGATTTAATTAAGTATATCGTTGGAACGTTTGCAGAAAGTCCCGATAAGGCTGAATTCAGAGTTGAAGAAACGGGCAATATCGTAAACGTAACCGTAATCTTAGATGAAGAAGATATGGGTAAGGTAATTGGCCGTCAAGGTAAAATTGCAAAGGCTATGAGAACTATCGTTAAAGCAGCTTCTGCAAAGAGCGGTCAAAAGTACAATATAGAAATTAAAGAAAGAAGCGAAGTTCAGGACTAATTGATGGATAAGCTTCTTATTGGAACGGTGCTCAAGCCACAAGGTATTCGTGGTGAGCTAAAAATTAAAAACTATACTGATGATTTTTATGCTATAAGCGCTTTAAAGGAAGTTTTTATTGACGGCGTCTCTTATCAAGTGCTAAAAATGCGCTGTGATAAAGACGTCTTTATTCTTTTAAGGGGTATTGCAGATAGAAACGACGCAGAGCTTTTCCGCAATAAGGATATTTATGCGCTTAAAGCGGACGTGCGCCGTAAGAAAAACACCTATTTTATTTGTGACGTAATCGGTTGTAGTGTTTTATTTGAAGATGGAACTGTTTTTGGCAAGATAGAAGAAATCCTTTCTGCAAGAACGGATATTTACTATATTTCCACACCCGAAGGTAGGGTAATTGCGCCTTGGCTTAAGAGTTATCAGGCGAACTTCGATATAGAAAACCGCACGGTAACCGTGAATAAAGAGGAATTTTTAAAGGAAATCAACTATGAGAATTGATATACTTACCTTGTTCCCTGAAATGTTTGCTCCTTTAAAGGAAAGTATTATCGGCAGGGCAAAGGATAGCGGTAAGGTTCAAATATAAATAATTGATATTAGGGATTACACCTTAGATAAGCATAAAAAGTGTGACGATTATCCTTTTGGTGGCGGTGCTGGTATGCTTATGATGCCTCAGCCTATTGCAGACGCAATTGAAGCAGTTGATCCTAATCATGAAGCGCTAAGAATTTATACCTCGCCAAAAGGCAAAAGGTTTGAACAAAAAATGGTATCATCACTTCTTCAAAATGAACGCATTTTATTGCTTTGCGGGCATTACGAAGGTGTGGACCAACGCGTCTTAGATGAATATATAGACTGTGAAATTTCCATCGGCGATTACGTTTTAACAGGTGGCGAGCTTCCTGCAATGGTTATTGCAGACGCGCTTTGCAGATACGTAGAAGGGGTAATTGCGGGCGAAAGCTTAAAGGATGAAAGCTTTACGGATAATTTGTTAGAATATCCCCAATACACAAGACCGCAGGATTTTCGCGGTAAAAAAGTGCCGGAGGTTTTAGTTTCGGGCAACCACGCCTTAATCAACAAATGGCGCACCGAACAAGCTATTAAAATTACGCGCAAAAAGCGCCCCGACCTATATAGAAAATATAAGCGCGCTCTTGAAAAGGAAAGTAAAAAATAGATATTTTCAAACCGCTTTTTTTAGAAGCGGTTTTTGCTTTAAGTAAGGCTATAGGTCGATTATCGGCCTAAAAGGAGGTTAAAAATGGATTTAGAACATATTCAATGGTTTCCCGGTCATATGACAAAAGCCATGCGTATGATGGAAGAAAATATTAAACTGTGCGACGGGGTTATTTTCGTTTTAGATGCCCGCGCGCCCTTTGCTTGCCGTAACGTAACGTTAGAAAAAAAGCTTGCTAACCGTCCTTTTTTATACGTGCTTAACAAGTGTGATTTAATCAGTGAAAGCGAAAGGGATTATATCGTATCTTACTTTGCTAAAGAAGGCATAAAGGTTGTAACTTCTGTTGGAACAGTTGCAGGCGGTTGTAAAAATATTTTTAATGCCTTTAAGGAGCTTCTTTCAGAAAAGATAGAAAGAAATAAAGCAAAGGGAATTAACAAAACCTTAAGAGCTATGGTGGCAGGCGTGCCTAACACGGGAAAGTCAACCGTTATTAACGCGCTATGCGGTAAAAAGGCTGCTATGGTAGGGGATAAGGCTGGCGTAACTAGGGGTAAACAATGGATTCGCTTAGACGGGTTTGAATTGTTAGATACCCCGGGAACTATGCCCCCGCAAATAGATAATAATCTTTACGGCTTACATTTAGCATATATTGGCTCTTTAAACGATAATTTATTTGACGTTAGCGATTTATGCTTCTCTTTCTTAGGCGAGCTTATAAAAATTGCACCTACCGCTATTACGGAAAGATACGGCGTAGAAATAGAAGATAAAACGGTATTAGAAATTTACGAAGGTATTTGTAAGCGTAAGGGTTGCTTGGTAAAGGGTGGCGATTACGATTATGAAAGGGCCGGAAGAAGCGTTATAGACGACTTCAGAAAGGGCAGACTTGGCAAGATATGTTTGGAGGGAAAAGCCTCGCTATAAGGCGATTATCAAGTAGTTATGACGGAAAAAGAGCTTTTAAAATTACAGTATGAAAACAAATGCTTGCAAAAGGGATATAAGCTTATTGCCGGTTGCGACGAGGTTGGCAGAGGTCCTTTAGCAGGCCCCGTAGTTTGTTGCGCGGTTATTATGCCATTAAATGAAGAAGACATAATTGAAGGCATAGACGATAGCAAAAAGGTATCCGAAAAGAAGCGTGAGCGTTTAGCCGGGGAAATCTTGGCAAAGGCAATAGCAGTTAAGGTTTGCAGAGTAGAACCAAAGGAAATTGATGAAATAAATATTTTGGAAGCTACTAAAAAATGTATGGCAGACTGCGTAAACGGCTTAGAGGTTAAACCCGACGTATTACTTTGCGATGCCCTTGATATTAAAACTCAAGTTCCCTGTTATCCCATAATTAAAGGGGATGCGCTAAGCTATACCATAGGTTGCGCTTCAATAGTTGCAAAGGTATACCGTGATAACTTAATGGTAGAATACGCAAAGCAGTACCCCGATTACGGTTTTGAAAAGCACAAGGGATACGGCACCGCTCAACATATAAAAGCAATTAAGGAGAAAGGACCTTGCGAATTACACAGACGCAGTTTTATAAAAAACTTCTGGGCAGAATAGGCGAAAAGAGCGCAGGTAAATATCTTCGCAAAAAGGGGTATAAAATCATAGAGAAAAACTATACCACTAAAATTGGCGAAGTGGATTTAATCGCGCTATACGGCGACTTATTAGTGTTTATAGAGGTTAAAACGCGCTCTAGCACGGCGTACGGCAACCCCGGCGATGCGGTTGACTATCATAAGCAAAGAAAGTACGTATTGCTTGCTAAAGAGTATTTAATGGTAAAAAAGGAATACCGCGAAAAACCCGTTCGTTTTGACGTGGTAGAGATTTTAAACGGAGAGATAAATCATATAGAGTCGGCGTTTTTTGTTGATGACGTATGCTAAAAATTATGAAAATTTGCGTTTCTTGCGCTTCCGGCTGTGAAGCGGTTTTAAAAAGAGAATTATATAAATTAGGCTACGGCGATTTACCTGCAATCGGCGGAAGAGTTTACTTTGAAGGGGATATAGCAGACGTTGCAAAATGCAACCTTTATTTACGTACGGCTAACAGAGTTTATATAGAGCTTGCATCCTTTAAGGCGAGTAGTTTTGATGAGCTTTACGACGGTGTTTCAGAAATAGATTGGCAGGCCTATACGTCCATTAACGGCAAGTTCGACGTTGTTGCAAAGTGTGTAGACAGTCATATTCACGCAATATCTGTTACTCAAAGTATAACCAAAAAGGCGATAGTTAACAGGCTATCCAAGGGTAAAGTTTTGCTAGAAAACGGCGAGCGTTACAGGGTAGAGGTTGCAATCGTGAAGGACTATGCTTCCATATTACTAGATACTTCGGGTAGCGGGCTTCACCGCAGAGGATATAGAGCGTTGGTTGGCGAAGCTCCCTTAAAAGAAACCTTGGCTGCTGCAATTATCAACCTAACCGTTTGGAATTACACAAGGCCTTTTGCAGACTTATTTTGCGGTAGCGGTACTTTTGCAATAGAAGCGGCGTTAAAGGCCCAACAAATACCGGCGGGCAGTATGCGTGATTTTGACTTTTTGCATTGGACTAAGTTTGACCGCGCTATTTTTGATGAAATCAAAAAAGAGGGAATGCAAAATATTAAAAATAATCCCATAAGACTTTCCGCCTTTGATATAGACGAACGCCAATTAACGCTTGCAAGAAAGCACGCGAAAATTGCCGGGGTAGAAGAATATATTCATTTTCAAAAGGCAGACATGCGCGATTTCTCGTCATCTAAAAAGTACGGCGTA
>JAZSMG010000084.1:0-6886 GCA_045535775.1 Christensenellaceae bacterium
ACTTTAACAGTATAATAGCGCATATAAAATTACCAACGGTATTCCCTGCTTTTTTAACGTGATAAACCGTTATATATTAGGAGAAAAAAATGTTAGAATTAAAGGACGTAATTAAACATTACGAGGTTGGCGACCTAATTGTTGAAGCGCTCAAGGGCGTTACTCTTTCCTTCCGCAAAAACGAATTCGTTTCCATTTTGGGACCTTCCGGATGCGGTAAAACCACACTACTTAATATCATTGGTGGACTTGACCGCTACACCGCAGGAGATATCGTTATAAACGGTGTTTCTACCAAGCTTTACAACGATAGCGATTGGGATGCTTACAGAAACCACTCAATAGGCTTTGTTTTTCAAAGCTATAACCTCATTCCGCACCAAACGGTTTTGGCTAACGTAGAGCTTGCGTTAACACTTTCCGGCGTGGATCCAAAAACGCGCAAAGAACGCGCAACCGCCGCGCTTGAAAGAGTTGGCTTAGGTGATCAACTTAAAAAATTACCCGCTCAACTTTCCGGCGGTCAAATGCAAAGGGTTGCCATTGCAAGAGCCATAGTTAACGATCCTGAAATTATTCTTGCAGACGAACCAACTGGCGCACTTGATACGGAAACGAGTATTCAGGTAATGGATATTTTAAAAGAGCTTTCACAAGACAAGCTTGTTATTATGGTTACCCATAACCCAGAGCTTGCTCAGGCTTATTCCAGCCGTATTATTAATTTAAGGGACGGCTTAGTTAAGGATGATACTAACCCATTCCACGTAACCCTTGCAGATAAAATTGAACAACCTTCCTCTGCTAGCAACGATAATGCAGGATTAGAAAGCAAAGATGAAGATTCATTAAACCCCAACGCCACAAAAAGAAGTTCTAAATATGCTAACAATAAAAAGAAAAAGCCCTCTATGAGCTTCTTAACGGCACTTTCGCTTTCACTTAAAAACCTTGCAACAAAGAAGGCAAGAACAATTTTAACCTCTTTTGCAGGTTCTATTGGTATAATAGGAATTGCACTTATTCTTTCTTTATCTAGCGGTTTTTCTACCTATATAGATAACGTTCAGCGCGACACATTAACCAACTACCCAATAAGCTTAACGAAGAGCACGATGAATATGCAAAGCTTTGCAACCTCTTTTATAGAAGCAGGCCAAGGAGAAAATTTAACTAAGTTCCCAGACACAGTAACCGTTCAACCAAATACTATGATAGAAGGTATGCTAGATACCCTTTCACAAACCCTTGGCTCTAACGACTTGGTTGCATTTAAAAAATATATAGATAGCAACCCCGATTTATTCGACCCAACTAAACAAGATAAAATAAGTGCCATTTCTTACTCTTATAACTTCGGCTTCGACCTTTATCAAAAGGAAAGCAATAACAGTTATCGCAGAATAAATTACATGGATACCGACGTTAACACCTATCTTCCCGATGAAATTGATTCCTCAGTTAAACGTGCATTTGAAAGTGTTTACGGCACATTCCGTTCTATGATGGCAACTGGTACTTGGGGTGAAATTCTTGGTAATAACGACCTTATTGAGTTACAGTACGATCTTCTTGACGGCGAAACGAAAAAGAGTTCTTTACCCACTCAAGAGGGCCCCAGTGAGGACGGTACTTGGCCCATAATGATTGTTGTTGACCAGTACAACCGTATTCCCGACTATTCCTTATATATGATGGGACTTATTTCTGATGAAGAAGTTAAGTATATGTTAACCGAAATGGTTTACAAAATGCAAGACAGACAGCTTGGAACTAACGACGCTGATAAAAAGCTTAAGGAAATCTTCGGCGACGACTTTAAGCCCTATAGCAAACCCATTACCTTTGACGATCTTATCGGTAAGGAATATGAAGTTCTTCTTAAAGGTCAGTATTACGATATAGATGAAAACAACTCAACTTCTGTACTTGGTAAAAATTACAATGCTTATAAAAAAAGCTTTGAGGCAATAGACTTAATCAACGGAAACGTTCCTGATAGCGATAAAGATTACAGAAAGCCCATCAAAATTAAGGTTTGCGGTATTTTAAGATTAAAAGAAGGTACTTCTGCCGGCGCGCTTTCACAAAGCATTTATTACACGCCAAAGTTCACCGAACACCTAATGGATAAAACTCAAACCCTGCCCGTTGTTAAGGACCAAATGGAATATTTAGATTACGACAACGGCCTAGGAACGGTATTTAGCGTTATTTCTTATAACGGCGAAAATTGGTTTAACCCCGGTGACGAAAAGGGTTCAAAGGCGCTAAGTGCTACCTCTACTAGCCTTGGTTTAGTTGATAAAAACGATCCTTTATCAATTTCTATTTACCCCACTTCGTTTGAAAATAAAGACTACGTTGTTGAAATTATTAACAATTATAATAAAAACTTAGAAGACCAATCAAAGAAAATTCAATACACCGATTATATCGGCATGATGATTAGTTCTATTACGGAAATTATTGATGCTATTACCTATATTTTAATTGCATTCGTTTCTATTTCACTAATAGTTTCATCCATCATGATAGGCGTTATTACCTATATTTCCGTTTTAGAAAGAACGAAGGAAATTGGTGTGCTTCGCGCAATGGGTGCTTCCAAACGTGACATTGCCCGCGTGTTTAACGCAGAAACGGTTATTATCGGCTTTGTTTCGGGTATGCTGGGTATAATTATTACCATTATTTTAAATATTCCCATAAGCTTGATTATCAAAGCACTTGCGGGAATAGGCGGAGTTTCTACTCTTCCCGTTGCGGGCGGTATTGCATTGGTTTTAATAAGCGTTGTGTTAACGTTAATTGCAGGCATTATTCCTTCCGGCATGGCTTCTAAAAAGGACCCTGTTATTGCTTTACGCAGTGAATAAAAGCGCGTTAATTGACTTATAGGCTAACTTTTATTAAAAAATAAACACCCTTTTGATAAATTCAATCGGGTGTTTTTATTATACATTTTTAGCTTTTAATTAAAATACGTAATGCCGTTTAGTTATACCCTTTCACTTTAAATACTGGGTAAAACCGCTTGCAAAAAGTAAATGAAATGCAGTTGGCTTTTGGGTAATATAGGGTGCTAAGTAAAGCGCCTTTGAGCGTTGCTTTGCGTTATAATGCTCTACTGAATACTTCCTTCCGCCGTACTGCCGTTTAAGCATTGCGCTATCTTCTTCTATTTGCGCAAGTTGTTGTTTTATTAGTTTTAATAGATTTTCGTTTGCAACTATTTTTTCTTTATATTCTTCTATCTTTTTTAAATCGTATAAATAAGGCGGTAAAGTGATTTGCTTTTTAATATACTCGTTAGCAAAAAGATTGTTAATTTCACCCTCTTCTACCACCACGCCGGGAAGAGAAAGAGTAAACGAGGTATCGTTAGCAAAATACAACTCGTACGCTCTTAATACCATTTTGTAAAGTAGGTATTCCCTTTCACCGTTTAAAGAAAGCTTTTGCATTCTTAAAAGTATTTGCGAAGCAGAGCTTGCTATATTCCCGCACCCGGATAAATACTCGCCAACAGTAACCAAAACCAATGCAGAAATTAACTTATCTAACTTTTTTAAGGCTAAATAATTTTTTAATTCCTTAAGCCCCTCTTTTAAATAAAAATCTGCTTTTTCAGAAGGTAAAAGCCACTCTATAGATTGATTAACGAGCATTTCAATGAAAAAAATCTTTTTAGATAAAACGCATCTAATACCATCTGCAATTTTGTTTTTCCCACAAGCGGAAAGCAAATTTTCATCTAAAATTAAAAGGTGATTCGTGTTATCTAGGATGTGTAAAAGGTAGCATGAAAACTCAAAATCAAGTGGAATATAAACCATTTTTATATTGGTTGAAGCGCAATAATCCAAGGCAAAAAGCGCCAACCTTTCATCCCCAATAACTACTAATTCCTGCAAATTTTTAACACTGTTTAAAAGTTTTGGTGCGCTTTTTAAAAAGGGCATTTCCTCTTCCAAGCAAAAGGCGGTTATGTTTTGACTTGTGAATAGATCCTTGATGGATTTACCAATCTCATACCAACCCTTTTCATAACACAAAAGCGCCTTGACAGTGGTTACTGAAAGTTCCCTTGATACCAATTCTAAACTGCTTCCGTAACGTAAATTATTATTTAAAATAATGCTTGCGGTGGAATTTTCCACCGCAAGTGTTCCGTTAACCTTCATAACGCCCCTTACTTTTACCTATTTGAGCAAACAAGGTAATTCTACTGTTAAAATCCGGGCATTTTTTAATGCTCTTGTTAGAGAAAAATCCATCATCACGGTTAATTCTCATACTGATTTCGCTACCAAGTAATGCATAAGCACATCTTTCCAAATATACCCTGCAAGAATTGGGTGCAACGCAACCGAAGTGATTTCTTGGATATTCCGTTTTTTCTGCAAAGACTGCAAGCATTTCTCTTTTTTCTATAGCTTTAATAAAATCAACTATCATGCTTGCGCTTAAATTTTGCGCAGAAATACAAATTACGTTAAAGCCCATCTTCTTCGCTCTTTCTATTTCCGCTTCAAAATCGTGAAGAGTCTGTTCGCTTTCCGTTTGGTTCTTTAGCCAGTTATTAGGCGCGCTGTATTCATACGCCGCCGCACAGCCGTGCCTTTTAGCAATGGCCATATAGTCCTCTAATGCAGGGGGCGTTAAACCTGCTTCTACACTGTTGAAGTTGTGGCGAAGTGCAGAAATTAAATCGTATATGTAGAATGGATCGTTTGCATCACAAAGCAGATTATATTCCCCTTCTAAAATATCCAAACATAAGGTTGTTCTTAAAAACTCGGCAAGTTTTCTTCCTCTGCCAAATTTTTGTTCCAACTTAACTGCGGTTGCCATATATACGTGCTTTAGGGTAAGGGTTGCGCCCTTTTTGCCCTTGATAAACTTATGAACGTCCCTTTCAAAATCCAACTTCATATCGTATTTGCGAAGCTTTTTATTTATTTTTTCGCAAACTATTTTTGCCCTTTGAACGCATTGCTCCCTGAAGGAAACAAGCAAAGGCTTAAAGTCAGCCCAAGCTTCGGGAGTGATAGAATAAAATGAAGCCAAGCATTCTTTACCTTGTTTATCAGAAAGGGTAACCTCAAAGCCGTTAAGAGCGTGAATACCCAACTCATTGCACGCATAAATAAATTCCTCGTTTGCAAATTCCGTGCCGTAATCGCAAGAGCAGGCTACCTTAACCCCGCTCTTATAAGCCATATACGCAGCCAAAGAAGGCGTATACGGTGAGAATGAGAAGTCTGTATGAATGTTAAGATTCACTTCCCTTAAATTTTTATCAGGTATAAGTTGAGGCTCTACCTCTTCCCTTTTCTTTAAATCCTTGATGATTATCCTTCTTATAAAACCAAAGCTACTGTTAAGCTTTTCTATTAGTTTTTCACTTTGCATAGCTACCCTCTTAGGCGAATTATTATCTACCATTTATTTTACAGCAAAAGTTAAAAAATGTCAATACTTTTGCTAAATTTTAACGCTAAAAGATAAAAGTAAAAAAAAATAAAAAAATTTTCAAAAAATACTTGTAAAATGCCAAATTTATGTTATAATATAGGTAGTCTTAAAAGGCAATTAACATTTTGGAGGTATACAATGAACAAAAGTGAATTTATCAGAGCATATGCAGACAAATTAGGTGTAACCATTAAAGAAGCAGAACACAACTTTCAAGCTTTAGTAGATACTTTAGCTGATTCATTAGAAAAAGGTGAATACGTTCACATTTCCGGCTTTGCTACTTTTGAAGTAAAAGAAAAAGCTGCAAGAGAGGGCGTTAACCCCAAAACAGGCGAAAAGATTGTTATTCCCGCTTGCAAATCACCCAACGTTAAATTTAGCAAAGCATTCAAGGATCTTTTTAACTAATCAACTTACTACAAATATCCGCTCTTAGCGTGATACTCTTAACGGAGTATCACGCTAACTCTATTCGCCTTCGGCGAGTTCTATTGCTACGCAGTTATATTCGGCTTATGCCAAGTGGTATTCGCTTCGCGAGTTTTAGGGCGAACAGAAAATCACTGCAAGGCAACGCCTTGCAATATCACTTCCCACAAGAGAAATATCACTCTTTGCGTCAGCAAAGAATATCATTTTATACCAACAGAAAAGGGAGAACTTTCGGCTATAAACCGTCTGTTCTCTCTTTCTGCTTGTAATAGGGTCTTGGGCTTAGCCCATTTGTGTTTGACCGGTCAAATGCAATACTTGTACTTCGCTCTAATTATAAAATTTTTCATGGCAATCCTGTTCACCTTTCTCTGTGATCAGGATCACTTTTTTTCCGATTTTTTCGGCATAGTCGGCGGTATACTTGGTTCCTCTTGATCGTCCGTCCCATATTATCAGCGCCATATCGCAGATCTCCGCCATCGTCTCGTTTCGTTTGAGCGGCGCCCCTCTGCCGTACAGATCATATCTTGGACGCAGGATCAGCTTTGACAGTCTTTTTTTATCCGCGACCCCTTCCGCCAAGGCGTCTATTCCGTCGGCACCGCCTGTAATTATCATTGTCGTTTCCGTCGGAATATATTTCTCCAGATCATATTCCTTAATGCCCCTTGAGCCCGCAATAAGTAATTTCATACTCACCTCTCGTTGTACACTTTTTTATTATATCTCATATAATATTTACTATATTATACCATATAACATTTAAGATGTAAATAAGGTAAAATATTTTTGTCAAAGATAATTCGGAGATCATTTATGTGTGTAGAAACGGAGGGCAACGATGAACGACAGCCAATACAAAATGAATCTGATCAGAGTAGGTCTTAAAATTGCCTATTACAGAAAGCTGCAGGGGATGACGCAGGAAGAGCTTGCCGAGGCTTGCGATCTTTCCCCGGGATACGTG
>JAZSMG010000153.1:0-6103 GCA_045535775.1 Christensenellaceae bacterium
CTTTACTCCCGCAGGAGTTGAAGAAAGAGCGGAAGATAGAAAGCAGGCTGAAAAGCGCAGAGTGCTCCGCAACCGTTTTGTTGAAGCTTGCCAAAGCTTTTACGAAATTTTGGAGGCTGGCGTTCCCGAAAAACTTACCTTTGAACAAAAGAAGCTTATCCGTCCTTTATTAGAAAAATTAAATCACAAGCACGTAACGGTTGACGATATCGTTGCAACCGTATCTATAAATATTGACTTAGCAAGCGGAATCGGTACGGTTGATAATATCGACCACCTTGGAAACCGTCGTGTACGTTCGGTAGGCGAGCTTTTACAAAACCAATTCAGAATCGGTATCACCAGACTTGAAAGGGTTATTAGGGAAAGAATGTCTACCCAAGATCCCAAGGAAATCACCCCTGAAGCGCTTATTAACGTAAGACCTGTAAGCTCTGCTATCAAGGAATTCTTCGGTTCTTCACAGCTATCTCAATTCATGGATCAAACCAATCCCATTGCAGAATTAACTCACAAGAGAAAGCTTTCTGCATTAGGTCCCGGCGGTCTAAACAGAGAACGCGCAACCTTCGAAGTTCGTGACGTTCACTATACTCACTACGGCAGAATGTGTCCTATAGAAACCCCAGAAGGTCAGAACATCGGTCTAATCACCTCACTTTCTACCTTTGCAAAGGTTAACGAATACGGCTTTATTGAATCTGCTTACAGAAGAGTAGAAAGAGGAACGGGTAAGGTTACCGATATCGTTGATTATTTAACTGCAGACGAAGAAGATGCATTTACCGTTGCACAGGCAAACGAACCCATTGATGAAAACGGATTCCTTGTTAACCACCGTGTATCATGCCGTCGCCGTGAAGAAATCACGGAAGTTCTTCGTGAAGAAATAGATTATATGGACGTTTCACCCAAGCAATTAGTATCAGTTGCTACCGCGCTTATTCCCTTCTTGGAAAACGACGATACCAACCGTGCTCTAATGGGCTCTAACATGCAACGTCAGGCAGTTCCCCTACTTCAACCCGAAAACGCAATCGTTGCAACCGGTGTAGAAGGTAAAATTGCATACGACTCAGGCGTTATGGCTATTGCTAAGCAAAGCGGTACCGTTCTTCGCGCAAGCGGTGACGAAATCGTTATTTTAGACGAGCATAACGTTGAACACGTATATAAACTTAAAAAATTCGAAAGATCTAACCAAGGAACCTGTTTAAACCAAAGACCTATCGTTTTTGCCGGCGATAAGGTAGAAAAGGGTGATATTCTTTCAGACGGCCCCGCAACTTCTAACGGTGAGCTTGCTCTAGGTAGAAACATTCTTATCGGTTTCATGACTTGGGAGGGTTATAACTACGAGGATGCTATACTTCTTTCTGAAAAGCTTGTTCAGAACGACGTATTCACCTCTATCCATATTGAAGAATACGATACCGAAGCAAGAGAAACTAAGCTTGGTGCGGAAGAAATTACCAGAGATATTACCAACGTAAGCGAGGATGCGTTAAAGGATCTTGATGCAGACGGTATTATAAGAGTAGGTGCGGAAGTACACTCGGGTGATATCCTAGTTGGTAAGGTTACTCCCAAGGGTGAAGCAGATCTTACCCCTGAAGAAAGACTTCTACGCGCAATCTTTGGTGAAAAATCAAAGGATGCAAGAGATACTTCACTTCGCGTTCCTCACGGTGAAGGCGGTGTTGTAGTAGACGTTAAAGTGTTTACGAGAGAAAACAAGGATGAACTTTCACCCGGCGTTAACAAGCTAGTTCGCGTAAGCATTGCTCAAAAGAGAAAGATTTCCGTTGGTGACAAAATGGCAGACCGTCACGGTAACAAGGGTGTTATTTCAAGAATTTTACCCGAAGCAGATATGCCCTTCCTAGCAGACGGAACTCCCTTACAAATAGTTCTTAACCCCTTAGGCGTTCCTTCACGTATGAATATCGGTCAGGTGCTAGAAGTTCACCTTGGCCGTGTATGTAAGGAATTAGGTTGGAAGATAGCAACCCCCGTATTCGACGGTGCAAGCCAAAAGGATATTCAAGAATTATTAGAAGAAAATCATTTCGTTAACCCCTACGGTGACGTTGACGGTAAAGCTCAGCTTTACGATGGTAGAACGGGCGAACCCTTTGAAAACCGCGTAACCGTTGGTTACATGTATATGATTAAGCTTCACCACTTAGTAGATGATAAGATTCACGCAAGAAGCACAGGTCCTTACTCATTAGTAACACAACAACCCCTAGGCGGAAAGGCACAATTCGGTGGTCAACGTTTTGGTGAAATGGAAGTTTGGGCTCTTGAAGCATACGGCGCGGCTCATATTCTACAGGAAATTCTTACCGTTAAATCAGACGATATCGTAGGTAGAGTTAAGACCTATGAGTCAATTGTAAAGGGTAACGATATAAGCGAACCCGGTATTCCCGAATCATTCAAGGTATTACTTAAGGAAATGCAGTCACTTGCTTTAGACGTTAAGGTTCTTAACGAAAGCGGTGAAGAGGTATCACTTAAGAGCCTTACCGACGATGACGTTGATATGCATCCCATCGTTCGTGAAAGGGAACACTATGAAGACGTTCAAATCGACGACGTATTCAATAAGCCTGAAATCGAAGAACCTGCTATTGAATCTGAAGAAGATGATATTGCAAGCATCTTTGACGATATGGATAGATTCGATGATGATGAAAAATTCTTATTTAAGTCAGGCGATCTGTTCGACGATGATTACGACGACGATTCAGACGACGACATTGAATAATTTTAGGGAGGTAATTTAATGTTTGAACTTAACAATTTTGATTCTATACAAATAGGCGTTGCATCTCCCGAAAAAATAAGAGAGTGGTCATACGGTGAAGTAACTAAGCCCGAAACTATCAACTACAGAACTCAAAAACCCGAAAAAGACGGTTTATTCTGTGAAAAAATCTTCGGACCTACCAAGGACTGGGAATGTCACTGTGGTAAATATAAGAGAATTAGATATAAAGGTATCGTTTGCGACAAGTGTGACGTAGAAGTTACTAAGGCAAAAGTAAGACGTGAAAGAATGGGACACATTGAACTTGCTGCTCCCGTATCTCACATCTGGTATTTTAAGGGTGTTCCTTCAAGAATTGGTTTAATGCTTGATATGAGCCCCAAGTCATTAGAACAAGTTCTTTACTTTGCTTGCTATATCGTTTTAGATCCCGGTAACACAACTCTTAAATATAAAGACGTCCTTCACGAAAAGGACTACAGAGAAGCAATTGACCAATTCGGCGAAGGCTCTTTCAAGGTTGGTATGGGTGCAGAAGCAATTAAGGAATTGCTAATGGCTATCGACCTTGAAAAGGAAAGCGCAGAAGTTAAAAGCATCATAGAAAATACACCCAGCGGACAAAAGAGGGTTAAAGCGGTTAAGAGAATAGAAATCATAGAGGCATTCCGCAAGAGCGGTAACCGCCCCGAATGGATGATTTTAGACGTTCTTCCCGTTATTCCCCCTGAACTTCGTCCCATGGTACCGCTAGATGGCGGTAGATACGCAACCTCAGACCTTAACGACCTTTACAGAAAGGTTATTAACCGTAACAACCGTTTAAAGAAGTTAATGGAACTCGGTACTCCCGATATCATTATCAGAAACGAAAAGAGAATGCTTCAAGAAGCAGTAGACGCTCTTATCGATAACGGCCGTCGCGGTAAAGCGGTAAGCGGTCCCGGTAACAGAGATTTAAAATCTTTATCCGGTATGCTACGCGGTAAGCAAGGTCGTTTCCGTCAAAACCTACTTGGTAAGCGTGTTGACTATTCCGGCCGTTCAGTTATCGTAGTTGGTCCTGAGCTTAAGATTTATCAATGCGGTCTACCCAAAGAAATGGCTATCGAGTTATTCAAGCCCTTCGTAATGAAGAAGCTTGTTGAATCAGGTAAGAGCCATAACATTAAGAGCGCGAAGAGAACGGTAGAAAGAATGAACCCCATCGTTTGGGATATTCTTGAAGACGTAATTAAAGATCACCCCGTTATGCTTAACCGTGCTCCCACACTACACAGATTATCAATTCAAGCTTTCGAACCCGTACTAATCGACGGTAGAGCAATTAAGCTTCACCCCCTAGTATGTGGCGCGTTCAACGCGGACTTCGACGGTGACCAGATGGCAGTTCACGTTCCTCTATCCATAGAAGCTCAAGCGGAAGCAAGATTCTTAATGCTTTCATCTAACAACATTCTTAAGCTTTCAGACGGTAAGCCCGTTATGTCACCCTCACAAGACATGGTACTTGGTTGTTACTATCTAACCATCGTTCGTAGGGAAGACGGAAAGGCATATCGCGATAGATTAAAGGATGAAAACGGCAATCTTATCAACGTAAGCCCTGACTGCTCAACCTATGACGACAGATACGTTCCCGATGAAAATGGTGAAGTATACAGAGCAGGTTTTTATTCAAGTGTAGATGAAGCCTTAATGGCATACCAAACCAAAACTATCTCTTTACAGGATGAAATTTATGTAAGAAGAACGGTTAAGGATACTCCCTTCGGTGAAGTAACCGGTAGAATTAAAACTACCGTTGGTAAGCTTATCTTCAACGAAATCATTCCTCAAGATTTAGGATTTATTAAGAGAGAAAACCCTGAAGATTACGTTAAGCTTGAAATAGACGGCTTAGTAGGTAAGGGCCAACTTAAGAAAATCGTTGACGTATGCTTTAGAATTAAGGGTTCAGTTTGTGCTGCAAACACTCTTGATAACATTAAAAACCTTGGTTATAGATTCTCAACCGTTGGCTGTATTACCACCAGCGCGTTCGATATGCACGTTCCCGAACAAAAGAAGGATTACGTTTCTGCTGCAGAAGAAGAAATTATCGCTATCGAAGAATTATATAAGAAAGGCTTTATAACCGACGATGAAAGATATAAAGAAGTAGTTAAAACTTGGTCGGAAGTAACCGTAAAGGTTACCGAGCTTCTAAAGGCAAGCCTAGAAAAGTTTAACCCCATCTGGATGATGGCAGACTCAGGCGCGCGTGGTTCTATCGACCAAATTAAACAGCTTGCCGGTATGCGTGGTCTTATGACTAACCCTAACGGTAAGGTTATTGAAATTCCCGTTAAATCTTCATTCCGTGAAGGTCTAACCGTATTAGAATACTTCATTTCTTCACACGGTGGCCGTAAAGGTCTTGCAGATACCGCGTTAAAGACTGCGGACTCCGGTTACTTAACCCGTCGTCTTGTAGACGTTGCACACCACGTTATCGTTCGTGATGAAGACTGTTTTGAAACTCTTGGCGAAAAACCCAAGGGAATGGTTGTTTCTGCAATTCGTGACTTCAAGGGCTCTATTATCGAAAAGCTTGAAGACAGAATTATCGGTAGATATACCATTGATCCCGTAGTTCATCCCGAAACGGGCGAAGTAATTATCCCCGGCGATAGCATGATTACCGAAGATCAGGCAAAGGCTGTTGTTAAAGCAGGTATTGACTCAGTTCTTATCAGAAGCGTATTTACCTGCCGTGCTAAAAACGGTGTTTGCGCTAAGTGTTACGGTAAAAACATGAGCACCAACAACCAAGTTGTAAACATGGGCGAGGCAGTAGGTATTATTGCTGCTCAGTCAATCGGTGAACCCGGTACCCAGCTTACCATGAGAACCTTCCACACCGGTGGTATTGCGTCAACCGGCGATATAACCCAAGGTCTTCCCAGAGTAGAAGAACTATTCGAAGCAAGAAAACCCAAGGGCCAAGCAGTTGTATGTGAAATTTCCGGTAAGGTTTCTATAGAAGAACACAACAACCTACGTCACGTAATCGTTACCGCATCAGACGATACCGTTAAGGATTATATCATTCCCTTCAGTGCAGAGCTTCGCGTTAAAGACGGTGAAGAAATTGAAGTTGGTAGAGTTCTTACCGGCGGTTCAGTATATCCCCAGGATATCTTAAAAACCAGCGGTCCCGTTCCCGTTCAAGATTATATCTTACGTGAAGATCAGTCAGTTTACCGTTCACAAGGCGTTGATATTAACGATAAGCACGTAGAAGTTATCGTTCGTCAAATGTTAAGAAAGGTAAGAATTGAAAAT
>JAZSMG010000170.1:0-5049 GCA_045535775.1 Christensenellaceae bacterium
CCATGGGCGAATTCAGTAAGGTAATTTGCGGTGGTCCCCACGCAAAAAGAACGGGCGACCTTGGCACCTTTAAGATTGTTAAGGAACAGTCCTCTTCAAGCGGTGTAAGAAGAATTAAGGCTATCTTAACCAAGTAACAAACGGCAAACAAAGTAAATAATTGCGCGGTAGAAAACCTATCGCATAAAAACAAAAAAAGCCCTTGTGGGCTACCAAATAAAATTAAGAGGTATAAAAATGATTGAAAAAGTAATTTTAACCGAAGAAGGTAAGCTTGAGCTTGAGAAAAGACTTGAATACTTAAAAATGATTAAGCGCCCTGAAATTACAGAGCGCATTAAAGCAGCAAGAGAATTCGGTGACCTTTCAGAAAACGCAGAATACGATGCAGCGAAGAACGAGCAAGCACTTATTGAAGGCGAAATCGTTGAAATCGAAAATAAGCTTAAACACGCAGAAATTATTACCGTTAACGCAAGAAAGGATATTGCGGGTGTTGGTTCAACCGTAACCTTTACCGATTTAACGGATAATAAACAATACGTTTTTACCATCGTTGGTACTACAGAGGCAGACTTTAAGGCAGGTAAGATTTCTAACGAATCACCCATCGGCAAGGCGTTAATCGGCAAGCGCGTTGGCGAAAATGCAACCGTAGAAGCACCTGTTTCAAGCTACGAAATCCGCTTAGAAAAGGTAGTTTACTAACAACGTAAATGGATAATCGCTTTACGAAGAAAAGGATAGCCAATATGCTATCCTACGATTGGATTAAGATAGTTGTCTTAGTGGTTGCAATCGTTTTCTTTTGGGTGTTGGCATTCACCATAGGCTCTCCGCGCGCGAGCAAGGGGCAAACCTTTGGCATATTCTATTTTCACGGCGGTGATTATAGATATTCCACAGATCCCACTACGCTTGGCGAAAATATGCAAAAAGAGGGTGTTTTTTCCTATGACGTGCTTGACTTTAACGTGCGCGAAATAGGCGAAACCTATGCGGAAATACTTTTAACCTCTAATTCCGTTCAGGAAGGTGACGTTATGATTACCGTTGACCACCCTAAGGGAATAGAGGAGCTTAATTCCCCCTTCCGTATCCTTATAGACGGCTACGGTGAGGTCTTTTACGATTATTACGATTTAATAGCGGATGCTAAAGAGTATTGCTTAGTAAACGGATTTGTGTATGCTAATAACGGTGCTTATCTTTTAAACGAGCAAAAAATAACCGAATACTTTGTGGAAAGAATGCAAAAGGATCCCCGCTTTAGAAATGAAGAAAGCCAAAGGTATAAAGATGGCATTAAAGGGGAAATAGAGCGTATTAAAAGAGTTTGGAATAACGCTATTATGCTTGAAGACTGCTTAAACACCCACCCCGAAATAAAGTATTCTTACGTAAGATATACGCAGACGGTGGAGGCAGATCCTAACGCTATTGATGCAGAAACCCTTGCTAATCAAAAGGAAAGAGTTTACGGTATTAACCTTGGTCGCTTAACAGGTAGTTCGCAGACCGTTACCGCCGATTTTTACTATAACCTTTACGATGAAGAGGGTAAGGTAATAGGCTCTTCTGCAGAGGGTATAGTTTTATGCGTTTACGATTATTACGTTCATCAACCTCATTTGCAGTTTGAAACGTTAAGCTTTGTAAATTCAGTAATTTCAAAATACAGTAACTTTTTAAATACCGACTTACCCAATCTTGTTAAATAAAAATTGATTTTTAGGTGATTAGCGCAAAATTATGCGTAATTAGCAAAAGCGGAGGAATATATGAAAAAAGAATATATTGCCGACTGTTTGGCAAATTACGCAAAAGGTGGCGCGGTTCGCCTTCATATGCCCGGGCATAAGGGAAAGGTGGAAGGCTCTCTTAGTGAGGCATATAGCCGTGATATTACAGAACTTTCCTTTTCAGATAACCTTGCTAACCCAAGCGGTGTTATTATGCTTGCGGAAAAGGATATAGCAAAAATATGCGGTGCAAAAAGGTCGCATATTTTAACGGGCGGTTCTACCTTGGGTGTTTTAACTGCAGTTTTTGCCGTTAAGAACAAGGGTAAAAAAATGATAGTTCAAAGGGGCTCACACAAGAGTGTTTTTAACGCGCTTGAGCTTTTTGGCATAGAGCCAATCTTTTTAAACGAGAAGATAGAAAAGGGACTCTTTACAGGTGAGTTTTTAAACGGTGAGTTGTTTGATTTGGCAGATAACGGGCTTATAGGCGCACTTTTAACCTCACCCGATTATTTTGGTAGAGCGCTTGATTTAAAAAATATAAGTAAAAGATTAAAGAAAAATAACAAACTTTTAATAGTGGACGGTGCGCACGGTGCTCATTTTGTTTTTGATAATCCCACTCTTTATGCAGGTAATTACGCGGATATCTGGGTGGACGGTGCGCACAAAACGTTGCAAACCTTAACACAAGGGGCTGTGCTTAACGTTAATAACGAAGAGCTTTTAGAAGGGGTAAAGGAAGGGCTTTCAATCTTTTCTACCTCAAGCCCAAGCTATCTTATAATGTCTAGTGTAGAAAATGGCGTTAAGGGATATGCAGACATAAAAAAACAAAATGAAAGCAGTTTTTCAGTTGCGAAGCAATTGCTTATAAAGGGGGCTTTAGAAGCGGGTTTTAGCATTCTTAACACAGATGATCCCTTAAAGGTAACTATTCTTTGTAACGGATTTGGTAACGAGCTTGGCGAACTGCTTGAAAAGCAAAATATCTTTGCCGAGCTTGTGGCAGATAACGCAATTTTATTTATGCTTTCACCTAAGTTTAGTAATGAAGAGGCTTTAAGGGTTGTTAACGCCTTGAAGAGGGCAAACTTAATGAGTGAGAACAGAGATATTAAAATGCCTTTACCCGTTAGAAAAATGGGGTACGTAGAGGCAAGAAAAAGTAAAAGCGAAGGTGTTTTATTAAAGAATGCGTTAGGGCGTATTTGTGCTCAAAACACAGGGTTGTTCCCACCTTGCTATCCCGTTATTACGGCAGGCGAGGTTTATGATTCTTCGGTGATAGAAAGACTTAGCGCGAAGAATACCTTTGGTGTAGAGGGTGGATTTGTTAAAGTAGTAAAGGAGTAAACGCATGGTTGAATTATTTAAAAAGACGGTGGCTTATAAAATAATTCTGGGCGATAAAGCGCGCGGACAGCTTTCGCACGCATACGCGCTTGTTTGTGAGGACTGCTTTACCTTAAACGCGTTTATTAAAATAGTTGCAAAAATGCTGCTTTGCGATAGCGCTGACTACTGTGATGAATGCCGTAGTTGTAGACTTATAGAAAAAGGCACTCATTCAGACGTGACCTTTTACCCTAAAAACCCGGGTGGAAAAATTTTAACGGGGGATATAGATGAGCTTATTGCTCAAACTTATATTAAACCAATAGAAAGCGAAAAAAGAGTGTTTGCGTTAACAAGTACTGCATCTATGAACGGTTCTGCGCAAAACAAGCTTTTAAAAACATTGGAAGAACCGCCCAAAAACGTATTTATCGTTATGGGTATAGAAAATGAAAACGCAATACTTCCAACGGTAAAATCAAGAATTAAAAAGTTAGAAATCCCCACCTTTTCAGATGAGGATTTATTAGAGGGCTTACAGGCCGTTTGCCCGGATAGGCAAAAGCTTATTAAGGCGGTTGGCTTTGCAGAAGGCAAGGCGGGTGTTGCAGTTGAATACTATAATGAAGAAAAGGGTATGAACTGCGAAGAGCTTGTTTATAGCCTGTTAAAGGAGATGAAGTCAAGCAGGGAAGTATCTTCTTTTGCTTGTAAAATAGATAAAGATAATATCAAGGAGTTTTTAGTTTGCTTAAAAAAGACTATGAACTCTATCGTTAGGCGTTATAGCGTTGGTGGCGGTAGTGTTAGAATAGAAGAGCTTGCACAAATTTATAGGCTACCATGTGCGCTTGCTATAATAGAAAAGGTAAACCTAGCAGAAAGGGCGCTTTACTATAACGGCAACGTGAACGTCGTTACGGACGGTATATTGCTTTCCATATTAGAGGAGAAATACAGATGGCAAAAATTGTAGGAATAAGATTTAAAAACACCGCTAAGGTTTACTACTTTGCGCCCGGTAAAGAAAAGTTTAAAAAGGGTGACGGGGTTATCGTTGAAACTGCGCGCGGTGTGGAATTCGGCACGGTTACTATAGAAGTTAAAGAGGTTGATGATAGCGAAATAGTTCAACCCTTAAAGCCCATTATAAGAAAGGCAACCCAAGCCGATTTAGATAGACTTAAAAAGAACGAAGAAAAGGCACCGGAGGCTGTTAGAATTTGTAATGAAAAAATTCTTGCACGCGGGCTGGAAATGAAGCTTATTAACGCAGAATACACCTTTGACGGCAGTAAGGTTATATTTTACTTCACCGCGCCCGGAAGAATTGACTTCCGTGATTTAGTTAAGGATTTAGCTTCCGTATTCAGAATTAGAATAGAGCTTCGCCAAATAGGTATTCGTGATGAAACAAGGCTTTTAGGCGGTATTGCGCCATGTGGCAGACCTTGCTGTTGCGCAAGCTGTATGTCGGATTTTAAAAAGGTTTCCATTAAAATGGCTAAAACCCAAGGCCTTTCTTTAAATCCTTCTAAAATAAGCGGTCTTTGCGGTAGACTTATGTGTTGTTTGGCATACGAAAACGATTACTATAAGGACGTTTACAAAAAAATGCCTAAAATCGGTAGTGACGTCGTTTCCCCTGACGGTAAGGGTACCGTTATTTCCGTTAATATGTTAACCTATAACGTAAAAGTTAAAATAGAATCGAAAGACGGCTCTGTTGTTTACAAGGATTTCAAGCTAGAACAGCTAAAATCCATTAAAGCAAACACAGATGATGAAAAACTAACCAAGGATGAGTTGGAGATTGCAAAGAGCTTCCGCGAAGACTAAAAAATAAACCTTATTTACTTCGCATTTGTCACAAAAACTGCGTTTTTGCGTCGGTTACGTACGCCAAGTACGCGCCCTTGTAAAAACTCGTTGTTTGTGCCAACTGCTCGCATCTAAACCTTATTTA
>JAZSMG010000242.1:0-10294 GCA_045535775.1 Christensenellaceae bacterium
TTAAGCTTACCCTAAAAAAAATAGTATAAAGCATATAAAACTCAAGCGAGCAACAGGTATTTTAAATACGCGTTGCTCGCTTTGTTTCGTTAAATATTAAATGTTTTGTTACGAATTTGGAACGGGATTGCCTGCATCATCATAATGCCATTCGTTTGCATAATATACTTTTGCATTTTCAACAGCAAAATCATCCGCCCAGCCATCAGGCTTGCTTTCCGCTTCACAATACACTGCCGTAGACGTAAAAGCTTCGGAATAAATTACTTCAACACTTTTAGGAATTACTATTTTTCTTAAGTTAACGCATCCATTGAACGCTTTCTCGCCAATTTCCTTAAGCCCTTGATTCAAAACAACTTCTGTTAAGGAGGTAAGTCCTCTAAACGCCCAAGTTCCTATACGTATAAGCTCTGCATTACAAACCAATTTTGAAATTTCACCTTTGTCAATATTTAAAAGACCAGCTGCAATTTTAACACCTTTCGGAAGCGTCACTGCCTTATCTTTCATTTCATCTTGAAAACCAAATAGCACTTCATTATTATGTAACGCGTACAATTCTCCGTTACCTTTGGGTAAACCAAAAAGAAATTCATATACCCAAGCAAAATCAAATACGTAAAATCCATTAATATATGTATAATATCTAAATTTTTCTTTAACGGACTTTTGAAATTCTTCTTTATCACCTTTAAAAAACAAATATGAGCAAGTGCTATTAGAAATATCTTCAACAATAACCAATTCTTCAAAATTTATTTTATATAATGTGCTATAACGTAGATATTCTGCATCAGAAAGTTGTTTTTTATCTAAAAACACATAGTTGGCACTTGAGCTAAAAAATATCTCTTTATAAGTATCAAAATAATCTTTTCTGAGATTATATTGCTTTTCAATTCCACTTACAGTGGTATTGTTTTGAGCTATAATACAACCACCGAAAGAAATTGTAGATAAAAACATTATTAAAGTTAGAACAAGTAAAACTATTTTTTTCATATAATACACCTCCATTGTTACTCATTATTTAATTTACTAATTTATGCATTTGCCTTGGTAAATTTCTGTTACGTCAACAAACAAGTTTTTGACTATTGATATATTAACATAAACGCTAAATTTTGTCAATACGTAGTAAGTATAAAAGCGGACTCGCTTTTTTTAAAAACGAATCCGCTAGTTTTGCTCGTAAAAATAATTTGCTAATTATTTCAATATTTCATTAAATTTTTTAATAATTTTTTTCCAATCCACACTGAACAAGAATACTCTTTGATCATTAAAGTAAATTTCATTATTATTGTCATTTATTAAATAATAAACCACAAATGTATCAACTCCATTGAAAAACAACAAATCTTTTTTATTAAACTTTTCATCCGTATGACCAACAATAATTAATGTTTTTCTTTCTGTAAAGCTGTTTTTTGAATTATCATTAAATACATCCAATAAAGATTTCATATTTTCTTTATTGATTTTTTCATCATAAAAAATAACATATCTTCTTTTCATAACTTCAAAGCATTCAAAAGAACAATCTATTTTTTTAATTAACGGATACTCATTTATCAATTTATCTTTAATAACCATAATTTTTCACCTCTAAAAATGTGGATAAATTGGAACCATAGGAACAGGTATTACTGGTACAATCTTCTTCCAATCAACACTACTCCAGTCAAATTTTCTCGCAAAATTAACTATTCCTGATAAACCTGAGCCAATTGCAGTTTGTAATAAGATTTTTTGACCATAGCATAACTATACAAGTTAAGTCCGTTAATTGCAGAGGTGTTTAACGCTAATACGTTTTCCGGCTGAATGAATCTTCCAAGCTCTGATAAGTAATAACGAGAACCTGCAGTAAAAAGCCTTGATTGTGTGTCATAATAATACCCACGGTATCTAAAGGGGTTAATATTACCAATAAAAGTGTTAACATAGTTTACCGTACCGTTTGGGTTACATACCGTGCAATTACCCCACGCATCATATTTGTATTTTGCAACGCAGGTTGCACCTTGGTAAAGCCCTGTTATGTCACCAAATATGTTTTTACCTACTGATATATTAACATAATCAAAACCTTTTGTCAATATACGATAAAAGAAAAAGGCAGTAGCTATATAAAAAGCCCCGCCTGTATCTTATTAAACTATTTTATTAACCAAGCTTATTGTAAGCGGAAACGATTAGTTCCACACAAGAATCTATACCAAGAACACCGCTATCTAAGCAAAGGTGGTAGTTGTTAACGTCACCCCAAGCGGTATCCGTGTAATATTGATAATATGCCTTACGGCGTTTATCTTTATCCTTTAAACGGCGTTCCGTGGGCTGTTCCGTTTCGCCGTATACGTTTACGATACGCTCCATTCTTTTTTGCATATCTGCGTGAATAAACACCTTTAAGCATTGCGCTTTATCCCTTAAAATAACGTCTGCACAGCGACCTACTATAACGCAATCACCCTTTGAGGCAAGCTCCGTTATAATTCTTTCTTGCTCTATCCACAATCTATCCTGTAAGGAAAGTCCGTTTGCATAGCCTGCGGAAAGGGCGTTAAAAAATCTGCTGCCGGTGTTAGCATATTCCCCTTTTTCGCGAATAAATTCTTCACAAAAGCCTGATTCTTTTGCTATTTTATCTATAATTTCTTGATCGTAGCAAGCAATTCCAAGCTTTTCCGCCACCTTTTTTGCTATAGTTCTGCCACCGCTACCAAATTCACGGCTTACGGTAATGATTTTGCTCATATTTACCTCCTTAAGGTTATTTTACAACTGAAATATAATTACTTTCGCCTTCCCCGCCAATGATTTTGCAACCCTTTTTCTTGGCGTATTCTACGTGCCCTATGATTTCATCCGTAATGACTTCACCGGGGGCAAGCAAGGGAATTCCCGGCGGATAACAGGTTACGTATTCACCGCTAATTCTACCCTTGGCGCTTGTTATACTTATTTTTTCCTTGGGATAATAAAAGGCATCCCTTGGCGGAATTTTTACGATTGGCTTAATATATTCGTACACGTAAGCGGGCTTTTCTTCCCTAGAATACTTTTTAGATATATCGTTAAGCGCATCCACTAGCTTAGCGCAATAATCAAAGCCGTCGCCAATAGCAGGGATTGCCAAAATATTGCTTATATCGCCAAATTCAAGCTGTATATTATATTCTTTTCTTAGTAAATTATACACTTCTATACCCGTTAAACCCGTTTTATAGGTGTTAACGGCAAGCTTAGTGCTATCAAAGGCGAAAACCGCCCTATTTATTAACGTATTTTCTGCCGTCAAAGGTGTAAAACCGGGAATTTCCTTTATTGCGTTTACCGCGTTATTTACCCTTTGTTTAACCCTTTCTATTAACTTATTACCCTCAAGCGCAAGCGTTTTTCTTGCTATATCTAAGGAAGCAAGTAAAAGATAGGAAGCGCTTGTTGTCATGGTTAAATTGATTATGCTTCTAACGTATTCCTTATCTACCCTTTCACCTATTAAAAGAACAGAGCTTTGGGTTAAAGAACCGCCCGTTTTGTGAATGCTAACGGCAGAATAATCTGCCCCTGCGCTCATTGCGGAAGCAGGCAAGCCGTTACCAAAATAAAAATACGTTCCGTGAGCTTCATCCACAAGCACTGCCATATTATGCTTATGCGCAAGCTCTACTATCCTCTTTAAAGAAGAGCAAACGCCGTAATAGGTGGGGTTGTTTATTAAAATAGCCTTGGCTTCGTTATTGCTTTCTATTGCGGATATTATATCCTCTTCTCTTACCCCAAGCGGAATACCGAATTCTTCATGCACGCCGGGATCTACGTAAACGGGAATACCGCCTGCTAAAATAACCGCGTTTATTACGCTAAGATGCACGTTCCTTGGCAAAATTATTCTTTCGCCCGGCTTAATAGCGCTCATTACCATAGCCTGCACGGCAGAGGTTGTGCCGTTAACCATAAAGAAGGAGTGCTTTGCCCCAAAGGCTTCTGCAGCAAGCTCTTCCGCTTCCTTTATAACGCCAGTGGGGGAAGTAAGGTTATCTATTTCCGGCCTAGAGTTTTTATCTAATGCGACTACCCTTTCCCCAAAATATTCACTTAACGGGGTAAAAACCCCCTTATGACCGGGTACGTCAAGCGCAATACGGTTTAATTTACACTCTTCAACCAGCGCGGTTGCTATTGGCGTTTGTGATTGGCGCACTTTATTTAGTTGTTTTATCGGAATAGAAGTCAATCCAATATTCATACATCTTCTTTGCCGCCTCAAAACAGCCCTCGTAATATTTTAAATCACTCCATGCGTTATCCGTGAACCCTTCGCATTCTATAGCACATAGCCCTGAAAACATATCAAAATAGAAGGGAAAAGCCGTGCATAACGTGGGTTTATCGTTGTTTATACTGCACATTCCGTTAACGAATGCCTTGCAGGTTCCATCCTCTTCTAAAGCCATTTTATAGTATTCCTTTTGCATGGCTTCAGAATAACCGCGCTCTACAAAATGAAGCAATCCTGCATTATAAAAGCGCTCGTAATCCTCGTTTGTTAAAACTATTTCCTCAAACGGTCTATTATCTATACTGCCAAGCTCGTTGGTTATTCCGCTAAACGGTCCGCAACAGCTGTGGTCGCATTCACTCATTTTACAGCAAAAATTGATTTTGCCATCCTTAATTTTTACTTTAGACATCTATTAGTCCTCTTTTTTGCCCATAAATTTATCGTAACTGATAAGCAACGGCTCTACCATCCACGAACAGTTTTCACCCACTGTTTTGTAGTTAGGTAAGCAATAATATTCCTCTACTGCAAGCTTTTTAGAGGAAAGTATGTAGTTAGAGGTTTTATTCGCCCTGCCCTTACCCCTGATGATTTCATAGCCTATTACGGTTATGTTGTCACGCTTAATTCTGGTTTCTCTAACGGATGCAAGCATGGGGAATATGCAGTAAGATATATCTTCGTTTTCCGCATTAAAATATTCATCCACACTGTCACCTTCCTGCCATTCGTAATTCTTGCCGTACTTTAAGAAGCAGAAGAAGTTTTTAATCTGCAATCTTATGGGCTCGTTTTGAACAAGCTCGTTGGTTACAGGCGCTTCACCGCTAACTTCCCTAAATTCCTTCACGTTGTTTAAAAGATTTTCCATAATCTTTTCCTTTTCGTGAATTCTTCTGTAAGTCTTGGGCGCAATTATATTGTGATATTTAGTAATTCTTAATTTTTGCGTTTCGTTATAATCAGAGCTGGTCCACATTTCATCAACGAAGTCGGCAATGTTTTCATTTTCTAAGTCTACTGCAAGAATAAAGTGGTTTCTTCTGTCCTTATCCGCTTTGGTATCACCGGGGAAACGGTTTAACGCCTCTTTATGCGCCGTTAATAGCTCGTATTCCACACTTTCGCGCAGTACGGATGCCTTACTAACAAACATTACAACCATTACTGTGTTTTTATTTGTAATCGCGCTATGAACACGCTCCATCCAACCGTCACTTGAATCAATGGAAGAGGTATCAAAGAATACGTTTATACCGCGCTCTCTGTAATACTCTGCAAAGCGGGTAATCTTGCAATCAGGCTCCTTGTTATCGTCACGGCAATAGCTTATAAACATACCGGGCTTATCACCGTTTTCTATTAAAGAGTTGGGATTAGTGGATTTATTAAATAACTCTTGGTTTTCTTCCCTTAGTTCTAAAATCTTCTTTTTAAAGCCGGTAAGCTTGGTTAAATCGCAAATACACTCTCTGCCGATAAGCTTGGCTATAACCTCGTTACCGTTTGACCTTTCTACAATAGAAACAAAAGCATCAAATAGGTATTCCACACCCTTTTCAGGTGTATATTCCTTTCTTAACTGCGCAACGTCCTTATAATACTTTTCCGCATTAAAATCCACACGGTTTTTAAGTAGCGCGCCGTAAAAAGTGCAAAGTAAAGATAAAAGTGAGCTTAAATCCTCTTCCATAGAGGTTGCAGGATTTGCAAACATATCGTAAAAATCATCTATGGAAAGAATTTCCTCTGCATCGGCAACAATTTTGTTGTTTCTTATGCCTGCGGTATATAGTAAACAAATAGTTCTTTGCTCTGCCTTTATTTCATTCGCTCTTAGAATAAAAGCCATACTGTTCATTTGAACTATCTTTTTAAGCTTTAAAATGTGGACTTCTATCTTTTCATTGCAAATAGCAAGTCTTTCTTCGCAGTCTTTTTCGCTTATGATACCGCTTTTCACAAAGCTCTTCATCATAATTTTGAACATCTTTTCGCTACTTTGCGCACTGTCACTGCCCTCACCAACTTGCATTAGGCAGTATACCGTTTTAAAAATGCCCTGAGTTATAAAAAGCTCGTATATAAGCATCTTCACCTGTGAAGGATAAAAACTCTTACCTTCTGGAATAACACCTTCTAATGAAGTGCCTTTAAACATACTCTTTAGCGCCTTGCTTACGTCTGAAGTGGCGCGCTGAGGAGTATCTAAATCAAGCGCCTTAAGCAAGCTGGAATCGGTAATATCAGCAAGCTTTTTAATAAATGCAAAGTCACACCAATAGGTATCCTCTAACCATTGTATTTTAATACCTAACGAACGGCAAACCATAATTAGATTTTCATCATCGTAAATCTTGCCAGTTTCCCTGCTTCTTCTTCCGTTTTTATCTGCACTGTTTATCTTGGTGTAATAAAAATGCAATTCGCCGTCGCGCTCACCCTTGGTAACGGTTGTTAAAACGTAACAGTTTTCGGTTACCTTGCGTGCTAAACAGTCGTCGTCTAACTCCGGATTAAATTCATAAAAGGCAAAATAGGGGGCATATTTGCATTCTACCCTATGTTTGCCGGTATCTATAATCAAATTACCGCTCTTAGCATCAAATTCCGTTTGGCTAAGAAGGGGTAAAGCAGATAATAATTCTTTAAATTTAGCAAGGTTTATTGGTGAAACCTTCATAACCGATCTGGAATTTATCTTAAGATAAGCATCCCTTAATGTGCCGATTACGTTAGATATTTCACCCTTTACAAGCTCCTCGCTTCCAATTGATGCGCAAAGAGTTATAAAAGAGAATATGCGCTCATCATCGCCAATGCTCTTTCCTTCTGTCCAAAGCTTAGAAATAGCATCCGCCACCCCGCCGTATTCCTTTAACTCTTTAACCTCTACTCCCTTTTTTTGTGCTACGCCAATAACGTACGCTTGAACTAAGGCAGAGTAAAATAAACACACCTCGTGCGCGGTTTTGGGTAACATATCGCTCATAAGAACGATTTTTCTGTTGTAAGCGTTGCCAAATAACCTTTCGCCAACCGATTGAGTTATTAGCTTTTCGTTTATCAATCTATTAAACATAATATATCCTGTTTTAGTCTTTGGTATTTACTCAAAAACCTGCTTTTAAATCTCTTTATGTAATGAATTGAAAGGTTGTTTCATGATTTTTGGTAAACTTTTAATTTACTCCATGAATTGAATTACCTTGTTCTTTTTATGCTCCACAGAGCAATTCATGACGGAACGTCAATTCACGCGCGTTAACGCAATTCATGCCATCGGCAATTCATTGCTAAAAAATCGTGTAATCCACACGCATTTTCGACTTATATTAAGTATTTTCTATAAGTCTTTTTGCAAGCTCTGAGTAAATTTCATATGCCTTAGAAGCATCTTCCGGCATAGTTTTTACGTCTGCGTATAGGTCGGATATCTTCCTTACTTCATCAGAAAGCTCGTGCGCATCCTTAACACCTAAAATTTGTTCACGCCATTTGAATAAGCCAACCTCGTGAACGCTCTTTTCTACCTTACAGAAATATCCATCCGTAACGTGGGCAAAGTCCTTTGCTATCTTAGCAATTTCTGCAAAGCTTGCCTTTTGAAGCTCTTTGGTTTGTTCGCTTTCTTCAGGAACTGCGGTGGGAAGAATAATAACCATTTTCTTATTATCGTCACTCTTATATTCCTTTCTGTCTGCAAGTTGAGCCTCATAGGTTACAAGCTGTAATCTTGTGCCGTTAATAAACTGTTGAGAAGGTCTCATACAGCAAACGATAACGTCTGAGGTTTTATGTAATGCGTTTGCAGAGCTTTGCACGCCCGCACCGCTATCGAATAAAATTGCACCGTATTCCCTTTTATCACACTCGCCAATAAGTTGCATAATTGCAAAAACAGAGGTGTTTGCAACAAGCTGTTCACCGCTATAAGAAACGTCTACCCCTAAGAACTTAACCGTCCCTTCTTCCTTGCCAAAAAAGCGTGAAACGTCCATAAAGCTGTATGCAGGCAAAAAGTCGGTAATAGCCCTGCGCTTTGACGCAACCTTTTGCTCTACTGAAAGCTCGCTTTTTTCTATTTTATCAAGCGCGGTTAAAAGTCTGCCTAACGCGCTTATGTATTTTTCTACGATTTCAAGGTCTTGCCCTTCAACGCAAGCGGTGTTTTCCATATAACGGCTACACTCATCTGCTATTTTTTGCAATATCTTTTGTTCCGTTAAAGGAAGCTCTAAATCGCCGAAGATAGCTTGAATATCTACCTGCTTAAAGTGGGGAGATAACGCCTTGATTACCGCGTTTAGATTTCTTTCATCCCCAGAAGTTGCGCCAAAAACGCTTTCGTTTCTGCTTAAATATTCACCGCTGTTTATAATTTTGCAGGTGTGAATGCTCTTGGGGAATAAATCGGTAAACTTATCTTGCGCGTTAAAAAAGTAGGTAAGACCGGCGCTTTCTAAGTCCGCGTCAACAAGCAACAAGGGTTTTTGGGGGTTAGCACCCATTTCATCTATAAGATGCTTTGCCGTGTTTAGTAAGGTAGTCGTTCTACCTGAACCGCCCTTATATGAATAAAAAGTATAACATGCAGTCATTTTTCTTCTTCCGCCTTAGTTATTATTTCTGTTGGTTAAGTAATTCCTTAAGTACGCTGTATAGATTGATTAAATAGTTAGAATCGTTTCTGGAAATATCAGTTACGAACGCGTTGAATAGGTTGGGGAATCTTGCTTCAAAGCTTTCCATCTTTTCAATAGCGCCTTCGGTATATCTGCGGAAGGTTCTATCGTCTTCAACGGTAAATAATTCGTTGCCGTCCTTCGCCTTTTCGCCCGCTAAGAAGCCCTGCTTTGCAACGGTTGCGCGGTTTGCACAGTTTTGCATCGCCATAAAGAATTTAAGAAGCTCGTATGCAAGCTTTTCCTTTTCGCTTTCACCCTTTCCGCTGGGAATATCAGTTTTAACAAACGTTGCAACCTCGCCAAGCTTAGCAATGATATCACCCATATCGCAAGATGAGCTTGCTGGGGTAAGGCTAGCTAAGCGTTTTTCTACCGCACTATTTACAAGCGCTTCTACGTCTACGTTATTTTTACTGTTTAACTGCTTTTCTACGCAGACATTAACGGTATTTTCCACACTTTCTGCAGTTAAAACGTTCTTTAATGCGTTTTCTATGCGTTTATCAACTAAATTTGCAATATATTCTTCAATTAGTCCGCCACCTGCTTGAGCGGGAGTTCCTACGGATTCTTCCTGCTTTTCGTACTTACAAACGTAGTCGTAAGAGTCGATTATAGCCTCTATAGCGCGTTCGGTGATAAGCAAGTTATAGTTTTCGTTATCCCATAGGTTGGTTACGCAAGCAGAATCACCGCTTTCAACGTATCTATCCCCCATAATCTTATCAAACATATCGTCTACAACCTTATCTGGCTGACCGGATACGTAATAGCAATACTGAACGTTTACGCGAAGCGCCATAGGAACAAGCGCAGGTTCTTTAATATCTACCTTTGCGCCTGCTACCTGTTGCATAATTTCGTGATCGTCGCCGTATTCCCATTCAATTTCAAATTCAGAGTTGCCAATCCAGAATGCGTAACGCGTTCTGGATGCGTTCATATAGCTTGTTCTTGCAGAGTGAATTGCCTGTGCTACGTATTCACGGCAGAAGTTCTTTGCGTTTTTGCCGTTTTCATCTATGAAATAATAATACAAGTCGTCTACGGGAAGCTTCATATCTTCCTTCTTTCCGCCAACACCGTAGAACTTCTTAAGTGCTTCAAACTCCTCTTCATTATCAATGATGCTTTCGTAACGTATATCGGCAGCACCATCGATAAGCATATCTATCAAGTAATAGGTGTGGTAAAGGTTGAAGTAGTTATATTCGTATTCAGAATTGTTTTTCTTTTTACCAATGCTTAAAATTTCCTTTTCTTCATCGGTAAGGTTTTTGCATGTTGCAAGCTTGGGAAGAAGAGGTAA
>JAZSMG010000118.1:0-1782 GCA_045535775.1 Christensenellaceae bacterium
GCTCATTTTCTTCTCCTGTTACTTAATAGTTTTTTATACAAGCTGTCGTGATTCTTAAAGGGAATGCCTATGAAATGAATATCATCACCAAAGTAAAATATATCAACCCTTTTTTCCTGTGTTAATATCTTTTCATAAGCATCCTTATATTTCGGATTAAATATCCAAACGTTTTGATTAGAAGAGCCTCTAAGTGGAATATCATCTACTAATTCGCTAATAAAAGGCCCGTCTATTAAAACCGCAACGTGTGATAAAATATAATTGATATCATCATCATTTTTATCAAGTAATTGCTCTAACGTAAATCCCGTATACACTAAAATATCGTCATAGCCGATTTCATTGTAGCTTTGAATTAATTCCTTTAAATCCTTAGCCTGCAAAAATGGCTCTCCGCCGGAAACGGTAATACCTTCAAAGCCCATATTGCTAGTGGCTTTAAAAATCTCTTTTGGTGATACGTCTTTACTTTGATCAAATGTTTGAAGCTCCGGATTTGAACATCCTTCACAAAAACGGTTACAGCCTTGAACCCATATTCCCAACCTTTCACCCGGACCTAACGTGGTAACCGGGAATAAAATTTTGCCAATTTGCATTATTCTTGCCTTTTAACGTTATTTTTTGTCTACGTACATTACGTTAGATTCAAGTTCGCGTTGACCTCTTTGTTCTTCTTCCCTTACACCGTCTTCTTCACCCAGTAAGTTAGCAATTTCCTCTTTAGTATATCCGCAGAGTTCTAAATATCTAAGTGACTCTTCACGCGTGGTGAGGTGGTAATAGTTATCTTCGTTGTAAAGTGAGTTTAGCACTTCTTCAGGCATCTCTTCATAATTACCGCTATTGGTCATTCCAAAGGAGCCAAGGGCATTATGGATATCATCTGCCCAACCGCAAGAGCTGTGAACCTTTTTTAACTGCTCTGTAGAGATTAACTTCTTGCCGTTATGAAGAACTACGCCTCTGGGATAAATACCAAGTCTACCGTCTTTTGTACACTCTGTATCGAACATAACACCTTTATATTCGCTTCTAACGAAAGCATAGTGTATACTTCCATCCTTAGTCTTTTCCTTTTTAAATCCCCTACCCATTTTCTTATCTTTACATTCAACGGTTGCAGCTATCGCTCCGCATAACGCCTCTTGACGGCAATCGTTTAACAGATTAGTTAATTGCTTATTCTTTTCTTTAAGTTCTTCTATCTGCTCTTCCGGGTTTTCTGAAAGTAAGATAATATCTGCAGGCGATAAAAGAATATCGTTACCCTCTTCATCCACTGCAGTGCAATCACCTGAGCATATAAAGCCCTGCAGCTGTACGTATAAATCTTGATAGATTTCATATTCCTTTTTGAACTCTTGATATATTTCGTTGCCTTTTGTGCATTCCTTTTCAAGTTCACGCAAGGTTGTAAGAATTCTTTGAAGGTTTTCTACCGTACTATTGGACATTTTTGAATTTTTTAAAGGTATAAGTCTTGCAACAATGCTTGCTATTATGCCCTTATTTTTTGCATTAACAAATTCTAATTCGTTAATTCTTGCCAAAATTTCATCGCACTCTTTAATATATTCAGAACTCTTTTGAGTGTAGTCTGCGGTGGTTTGGGTTTCTACTTCTATTGACTGAACTACGGGCTTTAAATAATCCTTTAAATCGTTAAGAACTTTAAGTTGAAGGTCTACCTTTTCCTTTATAGCCTTATCGTTCGCCGCAGAAATTTGCTTTTCCTTTAATAAAGCTATTTCCTTTTCTATACCAATCAAAACAAGT
>JAZSMG010000214.1:0-3618 GCA_045535775.1 Christensenellaceae bacterium
ATTGGGGGATTCAGTTATTATGAAAACTGAACTTGCCGGTGAAGCTACTTTAGAAATCAAAGACGCAATGAATTCTGCTAATGATTTTAGAAGAATATTCAAGAAAAATCTTGATATTTTATAAGATTTTAACAATTTAAAACATTAAAAGAGCATTTTACTCATATATTAACGTATGAGAAAAGTGCTCTTTATTTTTTTATCTTTTTTTCTAACCATGATAACGGTTTTTTCATTGATATTTTTACCTTTAAAGGTGAAAAATAAAAATGAAGAGATAAATACACTTGAAATTTGGCATATAGACTGCTTTGAGGGTGGTTTTGGTTCGCGTTATTCCTTATTGCAGTCTTTGGCTCGCGAATATTCAAATAATGCAAAAGTTATTCTTTCAGTAAGAAGCCATACGGTGTATAGTGCAGAAGAAAATTTTAAAAAAGAAATTTTTCCAGACGTAATTTCATATGGGAACGGATTGAATTTACCTTATGAAAGGTTGCTATCTGTAAAAGACAAAGAATACGCATTACCTTGGTGCAGTGGTGGATATTTATTAATATCTCGTAAGGGGGTAAAGGCAAATAAAGTGATAATATCTAAACAAAATTTTACCATTCCAAAATTGGCCTTACGTATGCAAGGAGTAACTATTCCCATTAAAGTTGAATTACCTTCTGAAAAAGCTATATATGAATTTTATGCAGATAAAGATTGCGCTTTGCTTGGAACTCAACGCGATTTATTTAGGTTGGAGCGAAAAAATATTGATGTTGACGTGACCCCTTTGTTTGCTTTTAATGATTTGTATCAATATTTTAGCATATGTGGAAATAAGGAAAAATTAACACTTTCGCGTTCATTTATTGAGTTTATCCTAAATAAATGCGAGCAAGGGTGTTTAAAAAAAGTTGGAATGCTTGTAAATTTTGGTTATTCGGAAAAAGCATGCGATGAGTTGCTTAATTGCTTTTTTGGGGGAACGTTCGAATACGTAACCCATCCATTAATTAGCAGAGAACAAATAGAAAAACTGCAAAAACAGGTAGAAGATTATGAAAAAGAAAAAGAAAGTATAAAAAATGCTTTAAAACGTTTGAAATAAACAAATAATTAGTGTAAAATAGGAGGGGAAATGCATATAGAGGATTATATTGATAAACTTGATAACTTAACTATTGAATATAAGGAAAAAGTCATGCTTTCAAGTTATTGTACTTATGGAACTGGCGGAATTGGGAAAATAATGGTTTTTCCAAAAAATTTAGACGAGCTTAAAGCTTGTTTGGAATGTGAAATGCCTAGTGTTGCAATAGGGTTTGGTTCAAATTTGCTTTTTTCTGATTACGGTTACGATGGTGTTATTGTAAACACCACAAAAATGAATCAAGTAGAAGTTCGTGGTTCTCTTGTAATAGCACAAAGCGGGGCACTTCTTTCCAAGGTAAGCGAGTGTGCGGAATATAATTGCTTGAGTGGTCTTGAGTTTACAGAGGGTATTCCGGCCACTGTTGGTGGAGCTGTTTGTATGAATGCAGGTTGCTTTTCTAAAAGCATTAGCGAGTACGTTTCATACGTTGTAACTAATAAGAGCGTTTATAATAATTCAAATTGCAATTTTTCTTACCGTAGCAGTGCATTTGATAAAGGTAATAACGAAGTTATTTATTCGGTAGGGTTTATTTTAAAGCCAAGCGAAACCGATATAATCGAAGGCAAAAAGGAGCGATTTAAAAAGCTTAGAAAAAGCAGTCAGCCACATGGCAAAAGTTGTGGCTCAGTATTTTTAAACGATGGTTATTTTGCAGGCAAGGTTATTGATATTGCTGGGCTAAAAGGATTCGCGATCGGCGGAGCTAAGGTTTCTGAAAAACACGCTAATTTTATATTAAATACCGGGAAAAGTTCTACCGATATTTACAATTTAATCAAATACATAAAAAACAAAGTTTATGAAACGCAAAATATTAAACTAAAGGAAGAATTGCGTTTTATAGGAAGATTTGATGATTAATTTTGACTTTCATACTCACACTAAATACAGTCACGGTAAGGGCACTATTATGGAAAATGCACTTAGCGCAAAGGATAAGAATTTACAGGGGATTGCTATAAGTGATCACGGTTTTTCTCATCCTGCTTTTGGTATGCGCAGAAGAAATCTTTCAAAAATGCGCAAGGACTGTGAATTGGCGACTAAAGAAGTAGGTGTTAAGGTTCTTTTAGGTATAGAATCTAATATTTTAGGAATTAGCGGTAAAACTGACGTGAAAGAAAGCGATTATGAAAGCTTAGACGTTTATCTTGCAGGAATACACCGTTTTGTTACTTATCATAAAATCCGTGATTATTTCTCGCTTTTTGCAGGAAATTTTATAACCGCAAGTTTAAAATTGAAACCCGCTAATTACTTAGTCAAAGACACGACTGCGGCATATATAAATGCAATAAAAAATAATCCTATAGATATTTTAACACATTTGAATTATTTGTGCTATGCCGACTCACTTGAGGTTGCAAAATGCCTTTCTGATTACGGTACTTATTTAGAGATAAATACTAAAAAAGTGCATTTATCGGATGAAGAATGGCAAAATATCGTTGATAAAACTTCTGTTAATTTTCTTATTGATTCGGATGCGCATTCGCCGGATAGAGTTGGCGATGTGCGGCTTGCAAATGATTTGCTAAGTCGTATAAATATTCCTTCATGCAGAATTCATAACATTGAAGACAGGCAACCAATTTTACGTTTTACACAGTTTAAGGAGAAATTATGAATTTAAACGAGAAACTAAAGCATGAGTTGTGTGAAATTAAATATAAAAATGATTGCTGTAAGGTTGCTTCACTTGCCTCCTTTGTTAGAACTGCAGGCAGTATTGTTGCTGAAGGGAATAAATATGGGTTTTCTGTGTCAACTAACCCTGAAACTGCGGAATATTATGCAGAAATAACGCAAGACCTTTACGGTGTGCATACTGTATTTAATATCGGCGGAAAAAGCACCATTAGCGGATTTTCTGTGCTCGAAGACGATAGCCTTGCCATTTTAATGGATTTAGGTATAGTGAAAATCACGGGTGAAGGGATCACCGTTGCATTAGAGCCTGATGATTACTTGGTTAAAGACGAGTGCTGTAAAATTGCATACGTTAGAGGGGCTTTTTTGGGAGGCGGTTCACTTACCGTGCCAGACGTGAATTCTAAAAAGGGCAGAACCGGTTATCATTTAGAATTTGTATTTTCTAAATATTTAACGGCTCAGCACTTTTCTTCTTTACTTGGTGAGCTTGGTTTTATTTCTAAGCTTATAGAAAGAAAAAACAGTTTTATTGTTTATTTTAAGCAACATGAAGAAATTAAAGATTTGTTAGCATTTATGGGTGCTAATTCTGCAGTTTTTGAATTTTCCAATTTGGTTATTATGCGTGACGTAAAAAATAATACGAACAGAATTACCAACTGCGAAATTTCAAACGTAAATAAGCAGGTTGAAGCAAGTTTGAAGCAGTGTAATGCAATTAAAATAATTGCAGAAACTATAGGCTTAGAAGCTCTTTCCCCAGAACTTGAAAAGACTGCTAAAGCGCGATTAAAATACAGTGATTACCCCCTAAG
>JAZSMG010000160.1:0-6915 GCA_045535775.1 Christensenellaceae bacterium
GTAGCTTTAATGAATATAAAAATAAAGCGACTGCACCTAACAATAAAAAGATATTTTCTAACAATTCCCATTTTTCCGTAATAAATTATATTACTTTAATTTGAGTTTATGATAAGCTTCTATTATTTATAGAAGTAAAAATTAAAGTTGGCGTCCTGCACAAGACTAGAAAAGTCTTCCGTAGTTTTACTTGACGTGCCTTCTGCAAGATTTACGGTTGTGGTAGTTTTGTTTAAAACAACCATATTGCTAGTCATTCTAAACAAATATTCATAAAAGTAAAGAATAGTTCCGTCCTCTGAAGTAGCATTATGAGTTACTTTGTTATACACTTCCGGGGTTTGCACGGATAACGGACTGTAACCGATTTTTAAAGGAGTGGCAAAAACCTCGTTTAATTCCTTATAATCATCCTTCTTGCAATACAGGCTTACCCACGAGCCAAGATTATCACTCGTGATAGACGCCTTTAATTGAGAACATATAAATTTTTTTCTTATACCGCTAATTTGCGCATCCGAAAAGTTTACGGGACCTTTAAATTCTACCGAACCTGCTCCTGTAAAAACGTTGTGGCCGTTAAAGGTATTTCCTGCCCATATTACGTTAGTGTTTATTCTATGCACGTAATTATCGAAGTGGTCTACTTCCGTTAACGTCCAACTTTTATCATCTGAAATATAAAGGGTCAACAACCTAGTCCTATGCGCAAGAGTTGCGGTGAATGTATCTATTTCCCTTAAAATAGAATTAAAAATAATATCCCTGCCGTTATCTACCAAAACAATAACGGCATTTTGGAAGTTATCTAATAGGGCTTGATACTGCTCATCCGTTAAGGTCCCGCTTGTGTTGCTAAGCTTTAATACATATTTTTCCTTTGCGTTATCACCAATCTTCTTCCATTGATTATCACTATACAAGTATGCTTTACAGTCGTCTTCATAATATACGTAAATAGCAATGTCGCCGTTTTCGTTAGCTATGTTATTGGTTCTTCCCTTATCAATTACGGTTATACCCGCTACTTGTGAAACCAACGCACTTATCGTATACCACGTATCGCCTGCCCCCGCGTTGCCGTAAACGTAAGCAATATCGTTATGGATGTAGCAATGAATATTACTAAAAGTTGCTAAATCAGAGGTTATAGGATTTGTTGGTAATTCCTTGACTAAGTAATAAATTATTTCAGGTGTAACGTTTAATTGGCTTACTATTAAATCTTTTAAAGGGCAATAGCTCCCTTCATCGTGATAGTATACTTCCGGATTCTTCGTTTTATTTACAACGTAAATCTTACCGTCTTCTATATTCTCGGTGGGTAATTCACTTACGTCAACTGCAAGTGCGCCACTGCTTTCAACGTTTAAACCGCTTACCGTCGCATTAGTAAAGTCTACGCTACCTCTAAATTTCGTGCTTCCGCTACCGCTTGAGTTTATATTTATATTCTTTTGCGATGAAAGCAGGATATTGCCTTGCACTAAATTGATTTTTTCAGAATTCGCACCTGCTATGCTAACACCGCCAAAGCCACCCTTAATATCGACGTCACCACTGTGAATACTAACGATTGAAGCATCCTCTTCCGGGGTATAAATACTTACCTCTCTATCAATAACTTGAACGCCCGATTTATCTTGAACCTTTAAACTAGCCTCGTGTTCTGCCGATAAAATCAAAGAGGGCTTATCATTTCCGTTCACCACGTATTCGATATTTCCTGCAACACCTTCCACCTCTTCATCGCCTATTCTTAACTGCTTAATTTTCTTTTCACCACTAACGATTTTACTAACCGTTGAAGCAACGTCACTGCCGTTAATCATGGTGCTAACTACCTTGGTAGTGGCTATATGGTTATCATCAATAGGTTGACCTTCTTGCAAGAAAGCAGAAGAATCAAGCACAAAAGTTATATAAGGCTTGTACCCCCACGCAACAGAAGCACCGCCATTCCAAAAATCACCAAGTCCTTCAACCCAACCTTCGGGCTTACTTGCCACTTCACAGCAAATCAACAATTCTTTACTGCTCTTATTAAAAGCACTATTACCAATAGTAGTAACTGAGTTAGGTATTATAACTGAAGTTAAATTAAAGCATTGGTCGAAAGCATACTCACCAATAGAGGTAACCGTGTTTGGTATTATTACAGAATATATACCCACTTGATTATAAAAGGCACGGTCAACAATTTTTGTTACCCTTTTACCGTTATAAAAAGGCGGAATAACTATATTATTCTTTGGCGGTACAGCCTTAAACGCAACCGAATAGGTATCGTCATCTAATAACTCAAAGGTAAAATATTCGCTTGGCGTAGGCGTTGCAAAAATCATATTGCCAATACTAAAGGCTTTTGCATCGCCAACAATATTCTGCACCTCTAATGCGGTGGGTATATGGTTATCGTCAATTGGCTTATCAAAGCTATCCGACTTAGTTATATAAACACCAGAGCCCTTTATAACACCGCCACAAAATAAATCAGCGTCACCAAGCATAATTTCATCTATATTAAACTCGGTTTTTTTATTAAATCCAGGTGAAACAAAATACTTATAACCCGATTTAAAAAGCTCGTTTACCGCTGCACTCGTGGGGACTTCATCGTTTTTATTAGTAACGTTTGTATCCCACAATCCATTTTCAACTTGAGTACCCGTTCCGTTTGCATCATAAATACTGGGCACTATTTTAATTCCGCTTGCCTTAATTTCATTTCCGTTGCCGTTGGATAAAATTATTTGCTCTTCATCATTTGCACTACCTTCATAAATAGCCACGTTTTCCGGAATAGTACCGCTTCCTACACCTTCCCCACTGCCATCTGCTCCGTTTTTTGCATAAACTTCAAAGGTTTGTGTATTGGAATGTGTGTTTGTAACAGTAATAGGAGTAACGGTATAATCATCACGTATCACCGGTGTGCCAGACGTTATTGCCTTTATGCCTATACCTTCAGATCCTTGGTCGCCCTTATCACCTTTAGGTCCTTGCTCACCTTTAGGTCCTTGCTCACCCTTTTCGCCTTGAATACCCGGCTCACCTTGAGGGCCTTGTTCACCCTTTTCACCTTGAATACCCGGCGTACCTTGAGGGCCTTGTTCGCCCTTTTCACCCTTTTCGCCCTTTTCACCCTTTTCACCGTTGGTTACGTTAAAGGTATCACTGTTTCCGTTAGAATAGCTAATGGTATAGGTATCAACCAAGCCCTCGCTAGCCGTCTTTTCTATTTTTGATATTCCTGCACCGCCACCACTTCCACCTAAAAGTTCTTCAGCCTCTTCCTTGGTTAAATAGTTGGCATCGTTTTCTAATAAACTAACCGCATCACCCTTTTTAATGGGCACCACTTCTAGCATTTTTACAAGTTCGTTTTGCATTTGCGTTATATGGTTGTATTCAGGAATAGCTCTAGGCCCGTTTTCAGATACTGATGACTGCACTTCTAAAGTAAAGATTTTAGTATGCATTACAAGTTCACCTAAAGCATCTTCAAACACTACTTGACATTTTAACTTACCGCTTACAAGTGTAGCTTCAGCCCCTAATATCCATTCTATAAGTAAGCAATCCTCACTAGCGCTTGAGGTAAGCCTTGTTTTGCATTTTTGTCCAAGTGCGTTTTCAGTTTTTACGTAAACCGGAAGCTCGGTTAGATTAACACCGTCTATTGCCAAAGGCGCTTCTATAGTAATCGTCTGGGCGTTTTTATCACCACAACAAACGGTTTGCCCTCTTAACACAATTTTCTTATCTATAATTTTTGCTTTCAAATATTCCTCCCTTGCGATATTTGCGTTTTCCCGTTTTTAATTATACCTTATCCCTTTATTTTTGTGTTAAAATACTGACAAATTTTTATAAAAAATATTAAAAAAACCGCCTATAGGTCGATTATCGCGCACTTTTTAATTTTTATTAAGCGTGGCGTTAAAACAAAAAAGATTTTTATATATTAGCGCAAACAACCTTAAAATATTTGAAAAAATTTTTACTATATGGTAAAATTTTATTATATTCTTACAAAAGGAGAAAGATATGAATTTAAAACAAATAAAGAAGATTTTTAATGATACTGCTTATGAAAGAATGGGCGGAAGCGAGCAAGAGCTACAATGCGCTAATTACATTGCCAACCTTTTAAAAGAGGAAGGACTTAACGCAGAAATAGAAGCATTTGAAGTCCCCATGGCAACCATAAATAGCGTTAGTTTAACGGTTGACGGAAAGCAAATCACCTGCAAAGGCTATTATTGTTGTGGCTCACACGAGTTAACCGCGCCCCTTTACTACTTGCGCGCAGACGACAAGTATTCACTTGAAAACTGCAAGGGTAAAATCGTACTAATAGATGGAATCGTTCGCTATTGGCTATATAAGGATTTACTTGAAAACGGCGCGCTTGGAATTATTACTTACGACGGGGACGTGCATTTTTCAGACAATAATATTTATCAACGCGAGCTTCGTTCATATTTTTCTGAAGGTCAAAAAATTCCTTGCGTTAATATTAACGTTAAGGATGCCGTTAAACTTATAGAAAATGATGCAAAAGAGGCAACTATTAGTATTTCACAAGAGGAATACGTTGGCAATTCACACAACGTTACCCTACTTATTCCCGGCGAAAGAGAGGAAGAAATTGTGTTCACCGCACACTATGATAGTACTTCCCTTTCACACGGCGCATACGACAATATGTCTGGCTCGGTAGGTCTAATTGCAATGGCTTTACACTTTGCAAAAAATCCCCACTCATATTCTTTACGCTTCGTTTGGTGCGGTAGCGAAGAAAGGGGCTTGCTTGGTGCGAAAGCATACTGCGCTAACCACGAAGATGAGCTTAGCAAAATTGCGCTTAATATTAACCTTGATATGATTGGCTGTACTATGGGTAGATTTATTGCCTGCTGTACCACGGAAAATGCGCTTGTTTCTTACCTTGGCTATATGGCAGATGAGCTTGGCTTCCAAGTAAAGGCATACCAAGACGTTTATTCAAGTGACTCTACCCCCTTTGCAGACAAGGGAATACCCGCAGTATCCTTTGCAAGACTTGCATCTAAAGAAACTGCAACAATACATAATAGTTATGATACCGCAACCATTATCAAACCCAAACAAATGCAACTTGATATTGAATTTATAACGGCGTTTGCAACACGTATGGCTAACTCTAAGCGTTGCCCCGTTGCAAAGAATATTCCCGATAACATCAAGGAAAAATTAGACGAATACTTACTTAGAAAAAGAAAAAAATAACGAGGTAGAACTTTGAAAACCAATTTACTTGAGGGAAAAATTAGCAAACTAATCTTCAAGCTTTCCATCCCCATGATATTAGCCCAGCTTATAAATCTACTGTATAACGTGGTAGACCGTATTTACATAGGCAACTACCAAGATGGTCTTACTGCAATCGGTGGCGTTGGTGCTTGCTTTCCTATTATTATACTTATTAGCGCCTTTTCGGCTCTTTTTGGAATGGGTGGGGCTCCGCTTACTGCAATTGAGCTTGGTAAAGACAATCAAAAAAGGGCTGAAGAAATTTTAAACACCGCATTTTGGCTGTTACTAATAATTTCCGTGATACTAATGGTTGTAACCGCCCTTTTTAAGGAACAAATTTTGCTTCTTTTTGGCGCCAATGAAGTAAATTTACATTACGCAAACGAATATTTAGCAATATATTTAATCGGTACACCCTTCGTTATGCTATCTTTAGGGCTAAACCAATATATAACGGCACAAGGCAAAACACTTTTTGCAATGATATCCGTAATAATTGGCGCAGTAATGAATATTGCATTAGATCCCATTTTTATTTTTGCATTTAATATGGGGGTTAAGGGTGCCGCTCTTGCAACGATTATTTCTCAAACGGCTTCCGCTTTGTTCGTTATTTCTGTTTTAATCGGTAAAAATACTGTTATTAAAATTAAACCGCTTAAGCATAAACCAACGTGGAATACGATTAAAGGTATTGCAGGGCTTGGGCTTTCCCCCTTTATTATGCAGTCTACGGAAGCGCTGGTTCAAATTTCATTCAACACGCAAATTAAAAACTACGTTACCGATTTAGATACTCAAACGCTGTACCTTTCTGCAATGACTATTTTTATTAGCATTATGTCTTTAGTCAATATGCCTCTTCAGGGCTTAGCGCAGGGAACTCAACCCATAATTAGCCAAAACTACGGCGCAGGCAAAATTGAAAGAGCGCAGGAAGCCAGCAAAAGACTTATTCTTTACTGTTTAATATTTAGCTTCCTATTCGTTTCGCTAATAATCATTATTCCGGATATATTCGTTAAAATGTTTAACAGCGACGAAGCATTAGTTATTCTTTGCAGAAAATTATGTAGAATCTTCTTTATAGGCTTTGCATTTATGGGTGTTCAAATTGGCTGTCAAAATAGCTTTCTTGCCCTTGGAAAAAGTAAAATTTCTTTACTTTTAGCTGCGTTAAGAAAGATAATTTTGCTAATTCCCCTAACCTTTATTCTTCCTTTATTCTTACAGGAAAAGGGTATTTTTATAGCGGAAAGCGTTGCAGACGCGCTTGCAATTGCAATAACCCTTATTTGCTATTTATGCCTATTTAAAAAATATTTAAATCAATCCAAACAGCAAATAACAGAAAAATAAAAACCCTTAAAAAGTAAAAAAAGGTCACCGTTTAGCGTGATACTCTTAACGGAGAATTTGAATATTCAATACAGTGCGAGCATCGCATTTGACTAGTCAAACACACTTTGGGCTAAGCCCAAACCCAAATACGTGCCCCCCCCCAAAGCTCATACTTCGCTTCGGGGAACCCCTAAACAAGCAGAAAGAGCAAGAGTACAAGGAAAAAATCCTTATATTCTTGCTCTGTTTGTTTTCTGTGAATGAATTGATGCT
>JAZSMG010000117.1:0-4778 GCA_045535775.1 Christensenellaceae bacterium
GTTTAACCCGTTTGTAAAGCCTTTTTTAGATTTATCGCTCTTTATATAAGCTTATATAATCGAGTTATTTGTGGGAGCGCTTAACCAATAAACAAATGAAAAAGCCTACCGTGGAGAGAGATTTTCGGTAGGCTTTTTCTATTTTGCACTTTTTTGTACGAGTGCTTCACGTATACTCCCCTTTTCGCTAAAAAGTATACTAGGCACTCTATAGGAGAAGGATTAGTGTGAACAAGTTTTTTGTTTAGATTAAGTTTTTATAACGCCTTATACAAGCAACACTTAACCTAATTTATTTAGTCTTGGGGGTCAAAAACCTCTTTGCCTAAACCGCAAACAGGGCAAACCCAATCTTCTGGAACGTCTTCCCAAGCAGTTCCGGGGGCAATTCCGTTTTCTTCATCACCAATAGCGGGATCATAAATATAACCGCAAGGGCAAGCAAATTTTTTCATATATATCACCTATTACAAGTTAATTTTTAGTTTAAAACTATGCGTTAATCGCGTTATAGCCTTATTTTATTACTTTTTAGAAAAATATCTAGCAAGTAGTCCTTCAAACGCCTTACCGTGACGAGCCTCGTCGCGAGCCATTTCGTGAACGGTATCGTGAATAGCATCTAAGCCAAGCTCTTTAGCCTTTTTAGCAAGCTCGAATTTACCAAGGGTTGCACCGTTTTCAGCATCAACTCTCATTTCTAGGTTGGTCTTGGTAGAATCGGTAACAACTTCGCCTAAAAGCTCAGCAAACTTTGCAGCGTGTTCAGCTTCTTCCCAAGCAGCCTTTTCCCAGTATAAACCAATTTCAGGATAACCTTCACGGTGAGCAACGCGAGCCATTGCAAGGTACATACCAACTTCGGTGCATTCGCCGGTGAAGTTCATTCTTAAGCCTTCTATAATAGAGGGATCAACACCCTGAGCAACGCCAACGATATGTTCTGCAGCCCAAGTCTTTTCGCCAGCTTGTTCAGTAAACTTAGAAGCGGGAGCTTTACAGGTGGGGCAGAATTCAGGTGCGTTTTCGCCTTCGTGAGTGTAACCACAGATATTGCATACAAATTTTTTCATAACTTTTTCTCCTATTTTATAAAATTTATAATTTTTTATTATTTTTTAATTTCTACATTTATTACATTTACCGTAAAACACACAGCTTTCGCGGGTAACCTCAAAGCCGTTTTGTAAAAGCTCTTTTGGCTCTTCTACCTTAGAGGGCTGTAAGTCGTAAATAGTTCCGCAATCGTTACAAATGAAATGACGGTGGTTGTTAACGCAACCGTCGTAATGGATTTTTTTATCTGCCGTTTCAAGAGCCATCGCCTCCCCTATATCGCAAAGTAGCTTAAGATTGCGATAAACAGTGCCAAGACTTATAGTTGGGTCTTTTTCGCGTGCTTGCTCGTAAATCCATTCCGCCGTGGGATGGGAGCAGGTGCTTTTTAAAACCGCCGTTATTAAATCCCTTTGTTTTGACCTTCGTAATTGCATCTCCATTTCCTTATCAGTAATGATTACTGTTATTATTATAATCAAAACAATGCTATTTGTCAACGGTTTTTTAAATATTTTTTAAAATTTTTTTAATTTTTTTAAAAATTTTTATTTAAGCGTTTTTCCCTCCCTCGCGCGACTTTATTATATATATATTAATACCTAAGCACCCCTATTTTATACAAAGCCAATTTAATGAGTAAATTTACCACAAAAATTAAACACGGCAGGCTATTTTTATAGCCCACCGCTAATCTATTACTTTCAAGTCTATGCGTACTTAGTGTAATCCTTTGGCGTGTAATAACAGTTTAATATTGTGTTTAGGCATTGTGAAGGTGTATTCTAAATACTCGTCTGTCACGGCGGTGCACTCAATCTGTTTGCCGCCGTCTATCCAAAGCTCAAAGTCCTTACTCTGCGGCTTTAACCGTACCGTGACTTCTTTGCCGGGCAAAGAAAAGGTGGGTTGATTTGGGAGTATATAATCAGCAAGGTTATCATGGAAAACGTTTTCTACGTATTCAATAGAGTAAGTGGGATATTTGTAACCTTCCAAAACACTTTCACGATAAACGGACATAATAGTGTTATAAACGAACGTTTTACCGTTAATCACGGCTTTAGATTCTACTATGTGCTCTATGTGAATTATACAGCACTCTATTTCGCCCGTTTCCTCATTCTTTATGCTGTTACTATAAACAAAGTAATAATCATCCGGTGTTTCGTTTGAGCTAAAGGCTCTATACTTATCCGCTGTGAGATACTTGTTAGTATTAGGAATAAAAAACTCGTATGTTTTTGCTTTCCCATCTGCGTAAATAACTTCTCCGCGCGTTCCAAGATATTTGAAGCTTCTTCCGATTAAGTAATTATACACGCTTGCAAGATAATCGTTAAATTCATCTGTATCAATGTAAAATAAAATTGTTTCGCTGTTTAAATTGATTGAGTCAATATCTTTTGGCGCAGGCAAGCCTTCTACCATAAATTCAGATAGCCTTTCGGAAGAAAAGAATTTAGCTTTTTCAAAAGCATTTCTGCGTTTTTTACTTGCAATGCTTGCCGGAACGGCTATTGCAGTAATAACGATAGAAACAATTAATACTACAATAATGATTCTTTTAATAAGCACAGGATTATCTTTAAGCTTCTTGATAGTTCCTTCTGCCTTAATCTTCTTCACAAGCTTGATAATGGCGTAAGTCAGAATAGGTAAACCAACCGAGATAGCTGCAATCAAGCACATTATTGGTGTATCAATTCCAAAGAAAATTCCTTGTATCACAAAGAGCGTAACACCAATCACAAGGATAATACCGCTGAGGATAAGACCGTCCTTTTTTAAAAGCATAAGCAGTAAGCCAAACGCCACGGTAACGATACCTATTCCAAGCATAAATGGCATTAGCGCACCGAGTAAAAGAGATAGACCGCCAAGAGCTATAAACACAATACCTATAATTTTGAAAATTGGAAGATTCTTTTCTACGTAAACAACCTTCGGGGGGGCTTCTTCACCGTTTGCAAGATATTCAACGCTAACGCCAAAAACTCTTGCGAGCTGAATAAGATTGCCAGTGTCCGGCTCTGTTTGATTAGTTTCCCATTTTGATACAGCCTGCCTTGAAACGTCAAGTAGCTCGGCTATATATTCTTGTGATAAGTTCTTTTCCTTGCGACATTTTGCGATACGCTCACCAATTGTCATAATATAAACCTCCGTTTTGATTATAGAGAGTGAATACGTAACGATACATCTGCCGCACCTTTCGCCCTCGTGGTGACATTTTATCATCAAGGTTAAAAAAATACCACCAACTATTACGCAACTTTTGGTTGCATCGGGCTTTTTCTACGAAAATTTTAGTTGATTTTTTTAAAAATTACCCTTTATACGAAGTTACACACTTTGTTATTCTAAGGTAATTACCTCGTTTACGTTGGCAACTGCGCTCTTTTCAACCGCAAAGCCAAAGAAGGCGTATTGCATAGCGTCATCACCCTGCGTGGGCACGTCAGTTCTTATTACCACGTAAATTTTATTACCGGAAATATAAAGATCATTCACCGTTAATTTAATAGAACCAGAACCGCGAACAATCATTCTTGTAAAAATCAACGCGTTTTCTTCAAAAAAGGACTCGTCATATTTACCTCTTGCATTAGTTATTCTTTCCTTTTCGTAATCATCCGCATCCTCTAACAACTCATCTAAATAAGCATCATAATCTGCTTTTGTTTTTAAGATAATATCCTTGCCGCGCCCCACCTTAACCACGTAAGGAGCATCTTCATATATTAAAATAGTTTCTTCATCTGTATAATACTCGATTTTGGGCATATAGCTTCTATACCACACCCTTTCCATTTCCACGAATAAGTTTTCTATATGCGCCTCAGCTTCACTTATTTGCTTAATTTTTAGGTGCGCGTCTTCTGTAAATTCATTTCTTTCAAAGGTTATGCCGATCATTTTTATTGCGTTTAAAGCAGAAACTTTAGCGCCCACAAAAAGATTTTTCATATCGTACTTTTGCACGATAGCATCAGCAGTTTCTTCTCCATCTAAAACAAAATAACAATAAACCTTATCCACCGGATTATAGTAATAATTATATTCCGGGTTTTCTGCGTGTAATATATCTATTTCATCTCTTACCCCCTGCTCATAATCAAGCACGATTTGAGCAATTTCACTAAAATTATTTGGAAGCAGGTATTTACAAACGTCACAAACGCCGTCCTTATTTTCGTCAACGTGACGTTCTGGAGCAGGCATATTAAAATCACATTCGTTTGTAGTACAGGTAACGCTTTGCCAATGGGTAAGCTCGTTATACTTCCACTCTGAAATATGCTCGTGCTCTTTCGTTGTGCACGACGCAAAAAATGTTAAGCATAAAATTACCGTCAAGCATAAAGCTAACAATTTTTTCATTATCTTTACCCCCTTTTATAATCTACTACCAATCTGTTACGTTTAAACCGTGTATAGATAGTGCGTTGCAGTCCTTTTGTATTACTTAAATTCAAGGTTAATAACGTCCATCGCAACGTCAAGGTTAGTCAGTACAACCACACAGCCGTCACGTGCAATTCTCCAATTATTAGAGTTCTCGCCCTTTGCAAAATATTCAATGTTCAATTCTGCAAAATTGGTTGCCTGTTCTTCGGTAACGAATGTGATAAATGTGCAAGACTTGGAATAATCACCGTTTTCAATCAAGCTATAATCCTTAACGATTTCAACGGTAAAGTCGCCACCCATAAACGCAA
>JAZSMG010000207.1:0-4533 GCA_045535775.1 Christensenellaceae bacterium
GGCTATTTTTTGAGCTTTAGCATAACCGCAGTATTGAACGTTTTACTACTAAAAAAGGTATGCTGTAACAAGCTTGATTTTATTAAAAAAACCGCCGTTGTTATTCCCGTTTGCCTTTTCTTTTGCTTCCTTAATTATTTCAGTTTTTCACTTCTTAGTAAATTTTGCCATGAATTTATTGCTATGACGTGCTCTTGCATTATAACACTTATTTGCCTATGCTTAACCTTAATTGTTTTAAAAATATTAAACCTAGAAGATTTAAAAAGATAGGCTATAGCGCGATTAACGGCTATTTAAAGATATTCTTTTATGCCTTTTGTTCGCTTTAACGGCAATATTATTACCGCAGTTAAAACGGCATTAACTAAGGTGTTTAAAAATTGTGCACCTGCCCTGTATGCAAACCAAGCAAGCAAGGTTCCGTACTTGCCTTGAATATATGAGCTGTAAAGCCAGATACCTAACGATGATAAAAACACGGTGCAAATAACAAAACCAATTAGGTATGCAATAACAGTTTTAACAATAAATTCTGAAGTGGAAATTTCCCTTTTAAAGGGGCGACTTATACCAAACAAAAGACCGGGAATTAATGCCAATAATCCGTTAGATATACCTATAATTGGATTATAAGCACCATCCGGGAAAATAAGCCAACCCAAAAAGTCACCGGCTAAACCAACTATAAATCCAAGCCCACCCCCTAAAATATAGCCGGACATAAAGTAGACGATAAGTATAAAAGAAAGCTTAAACTGAGTGCCTATTCTTATTGTTGCATAAGAATTTATTACCGTTGAAAGAGCAACGAATACGGCAGTTAAAACTAAGCGCATAGTTGGGCTTAATTTCTTTTTTGAACTTTGTGAAGAATTGTTAGTGAACATAAAAAAACCTCCTGCAAGCAGTGAGGCCCGATAACTTGGCTATAAAGCACGTAAGCAACGGACCGTTACAAAAACCGCAGTTAAAAACCTTTCGTGCAATAAAGATATCCCCTTTACTGCCACTATGAGCAACGCTCACGCTTTTGTAACTTCTTACTTTATTTTTATTCTACTACAGTTTATTATAAAATACTGATATTTGTCAAGCAATATTCAATAAAGTAAAAAATTCACTTACTAAAAATTTAAGCGCGCTCCTAAAAGCACGCTTTTTTCTTTACTATATGATTTGTCTTTTAATATAACAGTACCGCTTTATCCGGAAGCTCTAAAACAGAGCTGTTATCACCCCTAACGGTAAAATATTCTTGGTGATAGGTTTTATGGGGAACAATGTAAATTCTTTTATCCGTCCAAATCTTCTGCACGTCTTTTGTAAGCGCGCCCCTTTGAAGAATATAAGACATTATTTCTACGTTTAAATCTACCACTGCGCTAGAGTAACCCTCTGCAAACAGATCAAGTAGTGCCGTTCTAATTTTTAAAACTATGTAATCGTTAGAGAAAATTACGCCGTCACCCTTGCAGTAAGGGCATTTTTTAACCATAAGAGAAATGCTTTCCTTCCTCTTTTTCTTACGGGTAAATTCAACCAAGCCAAGTTCGTTCATTCCAAGCACGTTACACTTAGCTCTATCACTCTTAAGTGCCTCTATAAGCGCATTAACAACACTTTCGCGGTGTTCAACACTTTCCATATTTATAAAGTCTACTATAACTATTCCGCCAATATTTCTTAAACGCACTTGGCGCGCAATTTCCTTTGCGGCAAGCAAGTTTGTTTCGTATACGGTGGTTTCTAAATTAACAAAGCCGGTATAGCTTCCGGTGTTAACGTCAATAGAGGTAAGTGCTTCCGTCTTATCTATAACAAGATTTGCGCCATTAGGTAAGTCAACCTTATTTCTAAGTAGGTTATCAACCTCACCACTAAGCCCAAAATATTGAAACATATCTATGCCCTTGGTGTAAAGAGAAACCTTATTAACAACCTCTTTACCTCTTTTTGCGGCATCTTCTAAAATGTCTTCATAAAGCTTTTTATCCGCAACGTAAATGTTACTTATTTCAGAGGTGTAAACGTCACGAAGCATGCGCACGGCAAGGTTGCCTTCACTATAAATCACCTCGCCTGAATTTGCAGTTTTATATTTTTCAATCACCTCGTTATAGAGTCCAACAAGATACTTTGCTTCCTTAACGATATCCGATTTTTTAGCAAATTCCGCGGCAGTTCTAACGGTAAAACCACCCTTTACCTTTACACCTTCAACAACCTTAGTAAGTTTTTGCCTTACCTTTTCATCCGTTATTTTACGTGAAATACCAATCACTTCAAAATTGGGTGTGTAAACCAAATACCTGCCTGCAAAGGAAAGATAAGAGCTTAATCTTACCCCCTTAGAGCCGAACGGGTCTTTGATTGCCTGAACCATTACTTCATCCCCAACCTGCAGGTTAAGAGTAGAAGGTAAATCCAACTGCAAGTCGCCCTTATCAAGAAGCATATCGCCAGCATACAGATAACCGTTTTTATCTAATCCAACGTTAACGAATGCGGCTTGCATCCCGTCTATTATATTTTCTACAGTACCCTTAAATATACTACCTGCAATAACCTTAGAATTGCGTTTTTCTATATGGTATTCCAAAAGTTTACCGTCTTGCGCCAATGCGGCGATAGTATTTCCAGAATAACTGTCTACGTAAAGATTTTTAGACATAATTTCCTTTATTTGCTTAAGCAAAATTTACCTTAAAGTGTTGATAATCAACCTATACAGTGACTTTTTAGTATTTTAGCAATTTATAATTAAAAAATCCAAGTTATGCGTTTTCTTTAAATTCGCCCTTAAATTGAAGCAAATAATCTTCAAAAGGTAGTTCATCTACAAACACTGCCAACTTATCTACTTCAATAAAGTTTTCACCGCCGTAACGGCGAACAAGCTCTGCTCCAAACAAATCCGGGCGCAGGCCTTCGTTGCCAAAGCCAAGGGTTGCAATAAGCAAATCACCATCCCATTCAAGATTAAAAATTTTACTTCTTACTTCCTTTCTTTGCCCCTTTTTATTAGTAAATTCAAACTCGGTTGCTTTTAAAACCTCTTCAAGATTGAATTTATTAACACCCTTGATTGCATATTTTGCTCGGTTTATAACCCCTGCAACGTTTATCTTTTTATTAACTGAAACAGCAAACGTACAGTTAACACCTTTAAAGGTATAACTGTTAAAATCAACTAAAAATTTATCTGCATCCATATTGCTTTCTACCAAGCAAAATTCCGCCTCAGAGCATACCCCAACTGCTATTGGCGCAGACATAAATATGCTCATATGTGGATTAAAGCCCTTAGAAAAACCAATGGGAACGGATGCCCTTCTTAAAATCTTATTTAGGTGGCGTAGCATATCTAAGTGAGATAGATATTCTGCACCGTTATTCTTCGTATATTTAAAAACTATCATTTTATATCACACTTAAATACCTTTTGCATTCCGCACGCCTTACAACCGGATAAGCATCCGCCTGTAACTTCATTGTTTAAAGCTTTATGCCTCTCTTTTAATAAGAATTTTTTATCAACGAAAATATCAATAAAATCCCAAGGCATAACTTCATCTTCACCAAACTCTCTTGTGTAGTTTTCGGGGGAAAGCCCACATTCTTCAAGAGCCTTTAGCCATAAATCATAATGGAAATACTGTTGCCAACCGTCAAATACGCAACCGCTTCTGTAAGCCTTTTCTATTACTGCGCCAAGTCTTCTATCCCCACGTGCAAGAACTGCTTCCATTTGTGAAAGACCAAAGTCATTCCAGCTGAATGAAACGCCCTTCATAAACAGTTCTTTTTTAAGCACCTCTAATTTATGCTCTACCTGTTCAGCGGTAATTTGTGGCTCGTATTGGAAGGGAGTAAAGGGCTTGGGAATAAAGGTTGAAACGCTTACTGAAACCCTTAAAGAACGCGCTTTTGAAGGAATTTTGCCGTATATTCCCTTTATTTTTCTTACGATATCTGCAATACCCTTTAAATCCTCATCCGTTTCAGTTGGTAAGCCCATCATAAAGTAAAGCTTTATACTGTTATAGCCAAGCTTAAAGGCATTTTCTGCACCCCTCATAATCTCTTCTTCCGTAATATCTTTATTTATTACGTCACGAAGGCGCTGAGTACCTGCCTCGGGAGCAAAAGTAATAGAACTTTGCCTTGCAAATTTAGCGTAATTACTTTCAAAACTATCTACTCTTAAAGAAGGTAAACTCATTTTTACATCGGGTAAACTTTCATTTATAGAGTCCAAAAGCTCGCTAAGTTGTGGATAATCGCCCGTTGATAAGCTGTTTAAAGAAAGTTCTGCAAAACCGCCGTGGCGAACGATTGAGCAAGCTTGTTCCGTTAAGGTTTTAACACCGCGCTTTCTTACCGGGCGGTATAAAAAGCCCGCTTGGCAAAATCTGCATCCGCGATAGCATCCGCGCATAACCTCTATAATACCTCTATCAAAAACGGCTTCACTACTTGCAACAGCAAAATGATGAGGGAAAATAGCACTGTCTAAATTTTTAACTAACG
>JAZSMG010000028.1:0-3592 GCA_045535775.1 Christensenellaceae bacterium
GATTATACTTCATCTTTATCAGAAGGTTTAGATTCTTATCTTTTAAATTTAAATGTAAATTATGCAAATAAAATCAATATGACTGGTTCAGCTGAAAGTAAGCTTTCAAAAGCAAAAATAGGCGGTGGTTATGAATTTGAATTAGATGCTAAATATGAAAGACACACCTATAGTAAAACTTCTGCTTTATTTTATGATTCAGAGTACTACTATATAGATAGAAAGGTTTCACTTGAGGATAATGATATATCAAAGATTTCAACTGCATTATCACAAGAATTTTTGGATGATGCAAGAAAAGTTGAAAGTAGATTAATGACTGCAACAGAGTTTATTAAAAAATATGGAACAAATATTGTGACTGTTGCAATTTACGGTGCAAGCTTTAAAACTCATTATGAATTAATAACAGATAAAGATACTGTTAAACATACGTTTGGCACTAATATTCAAAACGGAATAAGTGCTCAAATAAGTGGCGCAGTAAAAGGAGTTGATCTTGGAGTAGATGCGGCTAATGGGGAATCAATTAATTTTAATTTATTTAACTCTGATTCTTCTTCTGAAAGATATTCAAAATTCTATTGCTCAAGTAATGGTGGCGGAGCGGCTTCGATAGGAGGCGATAGTCTAGAAGACGTTAAATCTGCAAATATAAATTGGGCAAATGGTATTAATAAAGAGAATTGTGTTATTTTAGACCTACCAATCAAGTATTATGGAGGTGATAAGCCTTTAACATTTGTTTGGGATTTTCTAGATTCTTCTTATGCTGATGCAAAAGAAATTTTAATGGATTACTTTATATCTAACTGTAATGAACAGTATTATTTATTAAAAGATAAAGTAAATTCAATATATAGTGAGAGAGCTTATTTTGATGAGGAAACGGGTGTTTTAACCGTTGATTTTAGTGGTATACAAACTTACGAAAAAGCAGATTTAACAGGTGTTGTATATCCTGATTGGTTAGATGAAAATGGTGTATTTACTGTATATTCTGCATATAATTATGTACCCGTTAAGAAGGTTGTTTTTAAAGGACGCTATAATACTAAAAATGCTACTAATGACCTTATTACTACAAAATTTGAAAAATTTGCAATTAGCTTTGATGATGATTGGGTTGAGGATATAGTATTGGAATTTGACAGTTTTGCATTTGAGGCACCTGAAGACGTTTGTGCCTTAGATTTTTCTCAAACTAAAAGTTCAAATATAACTATATCTATTGTGAATAAGTCTTCAATTACAGGTGGATTAGCTACTGCAAGCGGTGGAACCGGATGCACGGCAATTAATGCTGGAAATAAGAACTTAAGCATTATTGGAAATTCAGAAGATGGAAGCAATTCCAGACTTGATGTTGTTGGTGGTAATGGTGCGGAAGGAAAAGAAGGTGCTGGCGGAGCCGAAGGGAAAAATGGCAAACCCGGTGAAACAGGTGGTGCCGGTGGAACTGCGGTAATAGCATATTCTTTACTAGTTACAAATGTTGACCTTGATTTTACTGGTGGTATTGGTGGACAAGGTGGTAAAGGAGGCTGGGGGAACGGCGCTCAATTTAATCCTGCTAATGGAGGTAAGGGTGGTACCGGCGGTGCTGGCGGTAATGCCTTAATTTTGAATAGCAATAGCGAGTTAGTTGTTTATAATTCCACCATTAAGCTAACCGGTGGTAAGGGAGGTAAAGGTGGTACTGGCGGTAATGGTAGTGAATATAACTTATTAACTGATCGAGGTAAAGGTGGTAATGGTGGTACTGGCGGTAATGGTGGAAATGCCTTATATTGCAATTATTATGACAATAATGAGTTAACTTCCATAAACTTAATTGCTGGAGAAGGTGGTGCTGGCGGGGATCGCGGCATTAATCAAAAAGAATCTGGATTAGAGGGTTCTAATGGTGCAGCTGGCTCAAGTGGTTTGCAATTATATTACAGTGAAATAATCGAAGCAGTTATCGGAAATTAAAATAGTCAAACCTTGATTAAAAATTAAAAGTTAGTTAAGACCGCGTTATGTTTATAAAAAGGTAAACAATGCGGTCTTTTCTTAATTTTAAAATAAAAGAAAATAAATATTGGTACGATGATTTAATATTAAGGTTAATATTAAAGGTATAAAAAAAGAATAATTTTGCGGTAAAATAATTGCATTTAATTTGTAATAGTGGTATAATAAGCAGGAAAAAAAATAAATTAATATACTTGGAGTGTATTGTAAAATGAGAAAACCTATTATTGCAGGTAACTGGAAAATGAACAAAACGCCCGCTGAAGGCGCTTTACTAGTTAACGAACTTAAACCTTTAGTAGCTGATGCTGAATGTGACGTTGTAGTTTGCGTTCCCGCAACAGATATTTATGCCGTTGCAGAAGCTTGTAAGGGTAGCAACGTTCACCTTGGCGCACAAAACGTTCACTTTGCTGAAAGTGGCGCTTACACCGGCGAAATTTCTGCCGATATGTTACTTGCTTTAGGCGTTGAATACGTTATTATCGGTCACAGCGAACGCCGTCAATACTTCGGTGAAACTGATGAAACCGTTAACAAGAGAACTTTAACTGCTTTAAATAAAGGTCTTATTCCCATCGTTTGCGTTGGCGAAACCTTAGAAGAAAGAGAAACCGGTAAGACTGAAGAGGTTTTACGCCGTCAGGTAGTAGAAGGTCTTAAGGGTGTTGAAGATATCACTAAGCTTGTTGTTGCTTACGAACCCGTTTGGGCTATCGGTACGGGTAGAACCGCTACCAGCGAACAAGCTAACGAAACCATCGGCTTTATTAGAAACGTTATTGCAGAAACCTTCTGTCCTAAGTGTGCAGCTGCAGTTCGTATTCAATACGGCGGAAGCATGAAGGGTTCAAACGCTAAAGAGCTTATGGCTCAACCTGAAATTGACGGTGGCTTAATCGGTGGCGCTTCATTAAAGGCTGCAGATTTTGCTTTAGTTGTTAACTATAATAAGTAATACACATTGAGTTAAAATGGCTAAAAGTTAGCCTATAACGCGATTAACAATACTTTTGCGCCCTTTTACAAACCGTAAGAGGGCGTAAGTTGAGTATAGAGCAATAAGGAGATTTATGAAAACAAGACCTGTTTGTTTATTGATTATGGATGGTTACGGTATTAATGAAAATACCGCGTGTAATGCAATCTCTTGCGCTAAGGCAGGAGTTATAGAAGCTTTACGCAACAGTTACCCCAGCACCGTGCTTGGCGCAAGCGGTGAAGACGTTGGTCTTCCTGCCGGTCAAATGGGTAATAGTGAAGTAGGTCACTTAAATATTGTCGCAGGTAGAATTATTCGCCAAGAGCTTTCAAGAATAACCTATGAAATTTCTAGCGGTGAATTTTTTGAAAACGAAGTCGGATCGTAGCCATGTCGTTCTGTGGGCCAAGGAGTTGTGTGATGAAATTGTCTTCCTAAGACCCTTGGCCTCCGACTTGTCACTTAAATATTGGCGCAGGTAGAATTATTCGCCAAGAGCTTTCAAGAATAACCTATGAAATTTCTAGCGGTGAATTTTTTGAAAACGCCGGCTTAATTAAAGCTATGGATAGCGCCCTTGCAAACGGAAAAAAG
>JAZSMG010000003.1:0-2547 GCA_045535775.1 Christensenellaceae bacterium
GGGGCTATTCATAAGATTCCACGTTATAATCATTAATACCAACAATAACGCAACTAACATATAGAATATGTCCGTTGTTTTAAGCTTCATAGTTTCCATACCGAAAAGCAGGATTTGTGAGCCTTTAATACTGATGGTATCACAGATAGCAGATAGAACTTCCTTGATTATTTGTGAAATACCTAAGGTTACGATTGCAAGATATATACCCTCTATTCTAAGTGAAATATACCCTACTACTACACCTATAATTATAGCCGCAACTATTGCAATTACAAATGCCACCGCAATAGTAAATCCCCAAACTGCCAAGCAGTAATACGCGCAATACGCGCCTATTCCTATAAAGCCTGCCGTACCTAAGGATGCTAATGCGGAATAACCTAATAGCAAGCAGAAGCCTAAACCAACTATACAGAAAATTATAGTAGAGCCTATTGCCGTAACGAAGCTTGAGCTTATTACCTGCATCTTAGATAACATTTGCACAACTACAAGTATAACTGCAAATAAAGCAAAGGCAGATACGGGGTGTTTACGGATTGAGTTTAAAATGGTTAATACGCTTTTTTCATTTTTTGAATCAGCTTCAAAAAGAGGCGTTGATAAATAATTTTTCTTTGCTATCATATTACACCTTCTTTACCATCCTCTTACCGAATAGTCCTTGGGGCTTCCAAAGAACTAATAACATAACGATTAAATAAACTATTGCCGCCTTCCATGTTGATAAGCTTGAAACGTGAATACAAACACAACCAACGATAACGTCTAACATATAAATTATCACAGCGCCTAAAATTGGGCCGTAGAAAGTAGCAAAGCCACCTAATATACCTGCAAGGAATGCGTTTATTTGAGTAGTAGTCATTACGTAACCGCTGTTTAAAGTTACGTTACCAATATAAATGATAGCAGCAACTGCGCCGAACGCGCCTGCAATACCCCAAGATATTGCAGTAACAACGTGAGTATTAATACCCATCATTCCAGCAACGATTTCATTACTTGCCGTTGCTCTTACCGATAAACCCCATTTTGATTTTTGTAATAAGAAGAAAACTACTACTATTAAAATCAGGGTAATTGCTAAATAAACAAGCGTATTATACTGAATGGATAATTCGCCTATCTTAAAGCTCTTAGTAAGGTGAATAAAGGGAGCCATAGGAACTGATTCGTAATGTGATACCTTAAAGATGAAGGGAATTAATCCTATAAATATGGAAATTAAACCCATGGTAATAATTTGTTTACCTAACGCATTAACGTATCTTCCCCTACGGAAAATAAATACATCAATAGCAATACCTACTAAAAAAGCAACTATAACGCCGAATATTGCCACACTCCACAACGGATAACCGTGCTCAAATGACAATTCAACGGCAACGTATGCTCCGATTGCAGAAATAACACCTTGAGCAAAGTTAGTCGTATAACTGGTTTTAAAGATTAACGTAACCGCAAAAGTAGCAAGAATGCCAGCACACATTGGAGGAATAACTGCAACCAATATTTGCAAATATGCGATTATATTCATTCTTTATCACCCCATTGAATAATGTTTGCCGCCCAGGTGTAACCGATACCTGCAGCAATCATACAAACGGTGCTACCGGGTTTAACCTTGCCTTCCTTTAAAGCAAGCTCTAAAGAAAGAATTTGGTCTATTTGACCGATATGACCGTAATCTTCAAGATAAATAGTCTGCTCTTCGGTTAAGCCTAAGTCTGCAAGCATAGCCTTGTGACCTGAACGCTTAATGTGAAGAATTGCAAGATAATCTATGTCTGCGCGGGTTTTGCCTGATTTACGAAGAGCTTCGTCTATACAGTGATACCAGTTAGGCATAGAAACGGTATTTAAAAGACCTTTCATCTTGGGTGAATCCATAAGGCGAAGCATATTCATTTCCTTAACGTTTTCTGCAGTTACGGGATTAACGATACCGCCAACCTTTGAACCGCAGGTATGAACTACAGAACCGTCACTCATAAGGTGAGTTCCTAATAAAAGGTTCTTGCCGTAGTTCTTCTTAAGAAGAATTGCACCACCGCCTGCGCCAAGGTTAAACATGAATGATACACCGCTATCGGTATAGTCAATCATATCGCAGTTACGGTAACCGCCACAAACTAAAATCATATTCATTTCGTCGTCCGCAATAAGCATATCCTTAGCCATTTTCATAGCAGATACTGCCGTGCAGCAACGGTTTTGAACGTCTATACCCCAAGCGTTTTTAGCGCCAATTCTATCTTGAACGTAGCAAGCAGAGGTGGTTAAGGGATATTCCTTCCATTCTTCGGTGATACATAAGATAGCGTCAATTTCAAGGGGATCAACACCGGTATTTTCTAAGCACTTTAAAGCTGCTAAAGCGCCCATTTCCTGAGTGCCGTCACAAGCCTCGCCAGAAGGCATATATTTTTGCTTAATACCTAATTTTTCTCTTACCGCTTCTTCGCTCCAAACGCCGTTAGTAGCATCTGAAACTTCCTTCGCGGTCATAATATTCTTGGGTAGATAAGTAAGTCGGATCGT
>JAZSMG010000193.1:0-4534 GCA_045535775.1 Christensenellaceae bacterium
TAAATAAACGTTTTTTGCTTTGAAACTTTAGATTTCTAAAAAGTAATGCAAAAAGGTTAAAAATATTTAAAATTTTTTTAAAAAAAGGTATTGCAAAAGAGCAAAATTCGTGTTACAATAAAAGCACTTAATTTTTAGGAGAAAAAAGATGACAAAACTAACTTTTATGGGCGCAGGTAGCACCGTATTTGCAAAGAACGTGCTTGGCGATTGCATTTTAACACCGGAAATAGGCGCGTTAGAGGTAGCTCTTTACGATATAGATCCAGTTAGACTTGAAGATAGCCGTTTAATGCTGGAAAATATAAATAAAAAATATAACGGCAAGCTAAAAATTACCGCTTATACTAATAGGTTAGAGGCGTTAAGTGGGGCAGACTTCGTTGTTAACGCAATTCAGGTTGGCGGATACGAGCCCTGCACGGTTACCGACTTTGAAGTTCCCAAAAAGTACGGCTTGCGCCAAACTATAGCAGATACACTTGGAATAGGCGGTATTTTCCGCGCGTTAAGAACTATTCCCGTGCTTGAAGACTTTGCTGAAGATATGCACAAGGTATGCCCAAACGCCCTATTTTTAAATTATACCAACCCAATGGCTATGCTAACGGGGTATATGCTAAGATATTTAGACCTTAACGCAATCGGTCTTTGTCACAGCGTTCAAGGTTGCGCAAAAGGGCTTTTAGAAACGCTTGGAATGGAAGAATATCTTCCCACCTGTAAAACCAATATTGCAGGTATAAATCACCAAGCATGGCTTTTATCAATAGAAGATGAAAAGGGTAACGACCTTTATCCTGAAATCAAGCGTCGCTCCTTTTCCGGCGAGTATACCGAAAAAATGCAGTGGGACTTAGTAAGGCACGATATAATGCACCGCTTTGGCTATTACAACACCGAATCAAGCGAGCATACCGCTGAATACAACCCCTATTACATAAAGTATAAATATCCCGAACTAATCAAGCGCTTTAATATTCCTTTAGATGAATATCCCAGAAGATGCGTAGAACAAATTAAGGGTTGGCAGGAGCTTCGCGAAAAGGTTGTTTCAACCGAAATAGAGCATAATAAGAGTAACGAGTTTGCAGCTCCCATTATAAATGCAGTTGTTAATAACGTGCCTTATGAAATTCACGCAAGCGTGTTAAATAAAGGCTTAATTACAAACCTTCCGCAAGACGCTTGCGTAGAGGTTAAGTGCTTGGTAGATAGAAGCGGTGTAAACCCCTGCTACGTTGGCGCTTTACCCGAACAGCTTGCCGCATTAAACAGAACTAATATCAACGTTCAAAACCTAACCATTCAAGCCGCAAAGGAACGCAAAAAGGATTTAGTTTATATGGCGGCATATCTTGATCCGCATACCTCCGCAGAGCTTTCGTTAGATGATATTAAGAGCCTTTGTGACGACTTATTTGAAGCCCATAACGGTTGGCTTCCCGAATATAAATAAAATTGCTTAAGAAATAACGAAAGTGCCGTTAATCGACTTATAACGGCACTTTTTGTATGTAAAATTATATTTTTTCTTTAGTAAAGCCCTCTTTCGTAAGCTTGGTTATATGCTTAAAGCCTATTCTCTTTAAAAGGTTAACGGACTCTTCAAAGAAGTAACAAACGGTATCTTTATTATGTGAATCGGAAGAAAGAATTATATCCGCATTTAAATCGTAAGCGCACTTTAAAAGAAAATCCGCAGGGTAGGGAATTCTTCTGTATCCGCGAGAAATAGCGCCCGTATTTACCTCTAAAATATTAGTTAGTTTAAGGCATTTTTCTAAGCTTTCGCAAGCTATTTTTTGGTAACTGGAATTGATTTCATCCATAACGGAGAACTTGGTAATAATATCAAAATGCCCTATAATATCAGGGTGATGTTTTTTGCTGCATTGATAAATTGCATCAAAATAATTTTTTGCAAAAGTAAGTAAATCCCCACCGCAGGCGTCGTTAATATATTCAAGCTGTTGTGCTTTAGTATGGTCTATGGGGTAAATTTTGCCGTTAAATTCCAAATAGTGAACAGAGCCTATAACGTATTCAAAACCGCTTAAATCAATGGTAGAAAAAAGGTCCGCCTCGCCACCTATAAATAGGTTGATTTTATCCCCGTATTTTTCCCTTAGTCTGTTAAGCTCTTGCCTGTAAAGGGGAAGGGTTTCGTTGGTTACTATATTATATCCAAGCGCCACCTCGTGCGGGGCTAATAAATGATCTGAAAAACCGATATTTTCCATTCCAAAATTTATAGCCGAGCAAACGATTTCTTCGGGTGTGTGCTTTCCGTCTGAAAAGGTGGAATGCTGATGGTAGTTAGAAAATTTCATTTTTGCTCCTAAAAACATAATACAATTATTACTTAATTGCTTCAAAAACAATTATATCACTGTCAAATAAAAAAGTCCAATAAAACTCATAAGAAGTAAATAAAAAAAATATTGATAAAAATTTAATTTTTAAGGCTAAAAAAAGTTGATTTTTATTTTTTATAGGTTTAAACTATACGAGGTAAAATTAATTAATAAAAAAAAGGAGATTGTTTATGACTTATAAATTCCAAGTAATTTTAAGTAGAAACGAGGATGCTTACGCTTTATTCTCTGCATTAAGAAGAAACAACATTAAAGGTATCGTATTACCTGCGCAAAGCTTAAAATCAGCATTGTTAGATAACAGAGAAGAAAGTGTTCCCGCATTCACAGGCTTACGCCACGTAGTAGAATATTCTCACGATATGAACTATCTTGTAGACTGCATTATTGACGAAAGCAGATTAGAAGAAGTAAAGAATATCGTTAGAAGCGTAACGGATGAAATTCAGCACAAGGTTGGTATTATGTACGCAATACCTCTTGCTTTTGTGGAGGGGCTTAATAACTAATATGAATACACTTTTAGCCATTGCTTTAGCTATGGCCGTAGGGCTTGCGTTAACCCGCCTTGCAAAGCTAGCAGGTATACCTAACGTAACAGCCTATCTTATAGCAGGTATAGCAGTTCGTTACTTTATGAAGTTAATAAACTGCACCTCCTTTGAAGGGTTAGACGTTGTAACCAGTGTAGCCCTTGGCTTTATAGCGTTTTCCATAGGTTCATCATTCAAGCTAAAGCACATTCGTCATATTGGAAAAAGCGTGGTTGTAATTACCCTTTTTCAGGCAGTAGCAACCGTAGTATTAGTAGACGCAGCTCTACTCGTATTACACTTTGGCTTTAACAAAATCAGTATTTCAGAAGCTTTATGCTTAGGCGCGATAGCAACTGCAACCGCACCCGCTGCAACTCTAATGGTAGTTCGCCAATATAAGGCCCGCGGAATCGTAACGGATACTCTTCTTCCCGTTGTAGCATTCGACGATGCAATTGGTTTGGTTATATTCGCAATATCACTTGCAGTAGCAAAAGCTCTTGCCGTTGCAAACGCATCCGTAACCATTATGGAGGTTCTTGTTGTGCCCCTATTAGAAATTGTTATTTCTCTTGGATTTGGTGGCATACTAGGTGTTCTATTAGCTTATGCTGCAAAGGTATTCAAGTCAAGAGCGAACAGAATTTCACTATGCGTAGTAGCAGTGTTTGCAGGTGTTGGACTTTGCACGGTAATCCCCAATTTTGCTTTATCAGATCTATTAACCTGTATGGCAATTGGTATTATGTATGCAAACTTAAATAAGGAAAGCGGTCAAATCTTCGATATTATGGATAGATGGACTTCCCCCTTATTCCTATTATTCTTTATTATTTCCGGTGCAGAATTAGATTTATCCTTAATCCCAATGGTAGGGCTTATCGGTATAGTATATTTAATTTCAAGAAGTATCGGTAAGTATAGCGGTGCATACCTTGGCGCAAAAATCGTTCATGCAGATGATAACGTTAAAAAATATCTTGGTTTAACTTTACTACCTCAGGCCGGCGTTGCAATCGGTATGGCTCAAAAGGTAGCAAACACACCGGAGCTTATTAGCGCAGGCTTTGCAAGCTCAGTTGTAACCGTAACCCTTTGCGCAACCTTAGTTTACGAATTATTAGGACCTTTAGTTGCTAAATGGGCTCTTGTTAAATCAGGCGAAATTGTTAAAGAAAAGCCTATTTCTTCCAATCAAAAGGCAGCTGCTTAATTTAATTAACGTAAGTTACAAGTTAAAATTTGTTAAAAAAAAGATTGAGTATTTCACTCAATCTTTTTTTGTTTATAATATTACAAAACTGCTGTTAATCGCGCTATAGCGCGGTTTTTTATTGTTTTGTAATACTTTTTTGTCATTCTGGAGTTTGCGCTAGCAAACGATAGAATCTCACATCAATTTGTCATTCTGGAGTTTGCGTTAGCAAACGATAGAATCTATTGCGTTCAGCAAGATTTCCCCCACCATTAGGTGGATTTCATTGGTAATACTTGTCATTCTGGAGTTTGCGCTAGCAAACGATAGAATCTCTAAACTATATTAGTCATTCTAAGAAGAGCGAATGCGCGTCGAAGAATCTCTTTAAATTACCAAATTTTTTAAAAAATTGCTATTGACAT
>JAZSMG010000085.1:0-3374 GCA_045535775.1 Christensenellaceae bacterium
AGTTAGAGCCCAAAATTAAACTTTCAGATAACAGTGCAAAAATTACCAACCCGGGCATAAAGAGCATTTACCGCATTTACGTAAACGGCAAAGCGGAAGCCGACCTTATTTGCTTGCGTGGCGAAACCATTGATACTTCAAAGCCCTTAACCTTGTATCATCCCACCGAAAGATGGAAGAGTATTACCTTTGAAAATTACGAACTTCGCGAACTTTCGGTTAAAATAATTGAAAACGGTAAACTTTGCTATAAACTTCCCCCTCTTAAGGATATTGCTAAATACGCTCAAGAAGAAATGCAAACTTTCTGGGAAGAATACACCAGAATTGATAATCCCCATATTTATAAGGTGGATTTATCAGACGGGTTATATGCCTTAAAAACTGATATGATTAAGCAAATAAGGGGAGATAAAGCTTGATTTTTTCTTCAAAAAAGCAAACTGAAAAAATAAACGTGCTTGAAAAACAGCTTGAAGAAAGCAAAAAAACAGTTGCAACTCTTCAAGCAGAGTTGCAAAAAGAGCGCGAAAAAAACCGCATTTTACTTTCTGAAATAGCAGAGGTTAAAAGTGCAGGTGAAAAGCAGGCAAACCAAAAGGCGGAAGTAATTTTGGAAGAGGCGCGCCAAAAATACGAAAAAGAAATCACAAGACTTCGTATTTTTGTTGAAAAATGGCAAAGCGCTTTGCCAGAGCCTAAGGAAGTAACCCCTGAAAGCCGTAAAAGAAGGGCTTTGGCGGTTGCTTTAAGTGAAATACTTAAAGATAATCCCTGTAACAGTAACTTGGAAGAGGGTGTTAAACTGCTTGAAAAACTTACTAATGCAATCAACGGCGGTAATGCGGAAGATGGCGGTTTTAATTTAGAAGAGGTTTTAAATCCCGGTAGCGATTTGGATTTGGCTACCTTATGTAAAGAACTTGGAGTAATGGACTAATGTGGTATATAATACTTTTTTTTGCAACCTTGTTTGCAGATCAAATAACTAAGATTATTTGTGATGCATATCAGGTTAACATTCCCGTTATAGAAGGGGTTTTAAAAATAGATATTGCCTATAATAAGGGCGCTTCCTTCTCTTTTTTATCTAACGTAGAGTGGGCTCAAACTTTTTTCGTAATTTTAACTGTTGTTGTTTTAGCATTTGGCATTGGCTTTATTTTATATGAAAAGCCCAAAAGTAAATGGCTTAACAGTTCGCTTGCGCTTATGTTTTCGGGCACGATTGGTAATTTTATAGACCGCTTAGCATTCAAGTACGTGCGTGATTTTATCAACGTTCCCTTCTTTGCCAACTTCAACGTTGCAGATATTTGCCTTTGTGTTGGCGCGTTTATGCTTATTTTTTACGTGTTATTCTTAGGTAACGACCCTGTTTTTAATTTTAAGAAAAATAAAGAAGAGAGCAAAGGCGAATGATAACCTTAACCGTGGAAACCGGGGGTATAAGGCTAGATGCATTTATTGCCTCACAAACAGAGCTTAGCCGTTCACACGTTAAAAAGATAACTGATGAAGGCGGGGTTTTGGTAAACGGTGCGCCCCAAAAGGGTAAATATACCGTAAAAACAGGAGACGTTATTGAGTTTTCCTTACCGGAGCTTAAGCCTTTAGACGTAAAGCCCGTTGATATTCCCCTTGATATAGTTTACCAAGACGCAGACGTAGCGCTTATAAATAAACCACAGGGAATGACTGTGCATGCCGGTAACGGAACTGATGATAATACCTTGGTAAACGCACTTTTGTTTGCGTTAGATAGCCTAAGCGGTATAAACGGCGTAATTCGCCCGGGTATAGTTCACCGTATAGATAAAGACACTTCTGGACTTTTGATAGTTGCAAAAAATGATAAAGCGCATATATCGCTTGCAAGTCAAATAGAAAATAAAACTTGCAAAAGAATTTACCTTGCGCTACTTCACGGTAAGGTAAAGGAAGATAGCGGGGTTATAGATACCTTTATAGACCGTTCCTTAAAGGATAGAACTGCTTACGCCGTTTCTACTAAAGGAAGAAGGGCGGTTACCGATTATAGGGTTATTAAAAGGTATGAAGGGTATACCCTTTGCGAGTTTTCTTTAAGAACGGGTAGAACTCATCAAATAAGGGTACACAGTAAGCATCTTGGGAACCCCGTTGTTGGCGACAGAGTATATGGGCCAAAAAAATGCCCATTTAACTTAAACGGTCAACTTTTACACGCTTACTCACTTACCTTCACTCACCCCACCACGAACGAGCAAATGACCTTTAAATGTGATTTGCCTGAATATTTTAAAAATACCTTGGCAAAGCTTAAAGAAGTATAAAAACCCTTCTATAGCACGATTAAACGGTATTTGTTTTTAATTATCTTAGAAAAGAAATTCATTTTCTATAAAAAATTATTTGCAATATGGCCGTCATGCCAAGTTTAAGTTACGTTAAATTTATAAGGAAGATATATAAATGGAAGCAAAGAATTTTATTGAAGACATTATTAATGAAGAGCTTGAAAGCGGTGTGGTTAACGAGGTTCATACCAGATTCCCCCCCGAGCCAAACGGTTATTTGCATATTGGCCACGCAAAGTCTTTATGCTTAAACTTCGGTACTGCTAAAAAATATGGCGGTAAGTGTAATCTTTTCTTTGACGATACTAACCCCTCTAAAGAAAAGACTGAATTCGTTGACGCTATTAAAGCAGATATTGAATGGCTTGGCTTTAAGTGGTATGAAATGCATTACGCTTCAGACTTTTTTGACGATATTTTTGAGCTTGCCGTTAAACTTATTAAGGATGGTAAGGCTTACGTATGCGATCTTACCGCTGAACAAATTAGGGAAACTCGCGGTACTCTTACTCAACCGGGTACTGAAAGCCCTTACAGAAATAGAAGTGTGGAAGAAAACCTTCGTTTATTCAATGAAATGAAGGAAGGTAAGTATGCAGACGGCGAAAAGGTTCTTCGTGCTAAAATTGATATGGCTTCACCTAATATCAATATGAGGGACCCTGTTATTTACAGAGTATTGCACGCAACTCACCACCGCACCGGTGATAAGTGGTGTATTTATCCTATGTACGATTATGCGCACCCCATTTGCGACTCTATGCAAGGCGTAACTCACTCTCTTTGCACCTTAGAGTTTGAAGATCATCGCCCACTATACAATTGGGTTGTTCAAAACACCGGTGTAGAGCATAAGCCTCGCCAAATAGAATTTGCGCGTCTTAACATTGCTAACACCGTTATGAGTAAAAGATATTTGAAAAAACTCGTTGAAGAGGGTACCGTTAGAGGTTGGGATGACCCCAGAATGCCCACCTTAACAGGCTTAAGGGCAAGGGGTATTCCTGCAAACGCATTAAAGAATTTCTGTGAAGC
>JAZSMG010000006.1:0-2310 GCA_045535775.1 Christensenellaceae bacterium
GTAAGCAATTTTTAATAAGCCAATTTTGAACCTTGATTCTTGCTTGGTTAACTGCTTCTACTACGTCTTCAAAACCGCCCTTATCGTTAAGGTAATCAATAAACTTATCATCACGGCCACCGCCTAAAAGCTCTGAATCGTTACTCTTTTCTACCTCGTCTATTTCGCCTAACGCATAGTTAAAGAAATCTGCAAGTGCTGCGTTTACTGCGTAAGTAAAGTATAATGACCCACGAGAAGGATTACCTGCGTCCGCTCTAAAGCCCCAAGTACCGTCCTCTCTTTGCCCCTTTAGTAGTTTTAAAAGAGTATCTGCACCGATATGTAAAAGTCTATCTCTTAAATCCTCCTGTAAAGAAAGAACACCCTTTCTTTGTGCGTAACGCGCCAAAATACAGGAAGAGGATATCCAAGTCATAACGTCAGTATATCCATATTCACCAAATAAACCCTTGGTTACTTCCGTTTTTTTGTATGGGGTAATGGAATATCCTTCCTTTTCTACCATATCTAACATGGTGTTAATCATTTTATCCACTTTAACGTTTATATCTGCCTTTTCGCCGTCGGGAAAAATATTCTTATTATCACCGAAAACGACTAATAAAAGCAGTGCGGAGGCAACACCAATTGATTGGGGAATTAAACCTTCACTCATCATATGGTTTTTATCAACGAATTTTTCACCGCATCTGGTCCATTCTTCAAATAGTGCGGTCTTTGTTGATAAAGCTACTTCTAATACATTTGATAAATTAAGAGCATTTACGCGATTATTCATTTTATTACTCCTGTTTTTGGCTTCTACGCCATTATATAACATATAATATTATTTATTATATACTATAAGCAAAGTAAAGTCAAGTGCTAAAATTATTTTATTACAAGAAGTTTAAAAACAGTAGTTTTTAAATGAACGCCCCCGTTTTTCTGCATTACTTATAAAGTTGGGCTATACGGCGGTTATTGGCTTTTTAGGGCTGTTTTTGCTTAAAAAATAGGGGTTTTGCTATAAAATGAGCAAAAAATAGGGCTATAACGCGATTAACCGCACTTTAAAATTTAGCAAAATAAAAATTCAAGCAGTAAAACGCCACCCGAATTTTCTTTTAATATTTTCTTTTTATTTGTTATAAGACCGTTATTATAAGCTTTTATTTTGCTATAATATCAATATAAATATCTATATTAGAAGCAAAGTTAAAGAGTAAATAAGCAAAAATAGTAAGAGCAAGGGTTAAAAATATAATAAGTAGCACGTTGTAAATTTTATACCTTTCGCCCCTTGTTACTATTAAGTAAATAACCGCGCCTAACGTACCGCCAAGAGTATTTAATATTAAGTCGTTTAGCATAAACGAGCCTATTACGCTACTTAGCTGAAAGAGCTCTATTATTAATGAGAATAAAAAGCTAACTATAAATGCCTTTAACACCCTTTTTCTTTGGAATAATCCAGCCGTAAAAATACCAAATGGAATAAACACGGCAAGGTTTAAAAAATCTAAAAGAAGAGTTTTTTTAATTACCCCTATTTGTGCTTCTATCTTATAAAACTCAATTAGCTTTAATCCCCTAACGAGCCTTTGCTTTAAGCTCATAGTGGATAAGAAGTTATAATTAGCTATTAAATCCTTGGGCATAATCGCCTTTAGCGCTATACCCAAAACAAGTATTAACGCAAACAAGGCAAAAGATGCTTTTATTAAATAGTTGAAGATTTTTTTGCTATTCATATATTTATTACCTTTTTATAATTATATATTTATTATAATCCTTTATAATTATTAAATCAACCACTATAAGCATATTTCTTAAATAAAGGAATTTTGTTATTATAAACTTCTAAATTTACTTATTACAATAATAAAAAAAGCATAAAAAACTCGACTATTTTTTATAGCCGAGTTTTTAGTAACAGCACAAACTGAATCTGAACAAATTTTACATAAAAGCATCTTTTCTAAATTCAAGTTGTGATATTTTTTTAAAATGAATTTGTAATATTACATATTTTTTTCTAACTTTGATAAAACCATACAATATATAATATTCCAAACTACTCCTGAAATAATAAACATAACGTATACAAGCCATATATATTTGGTTAAATCAAGCGCGATAGCGTTACAAATTAATGCGAATGTAAAATAAATAACTATGAATGAAACCATACCGCAAACAAATGCTAAGAATGATTTTTTTGATTTACATTTATTAATTAAAAATAAATAACAAGCGTGAAAGAATGCTCCCAAAATAGGAATCAATAATAGTAATAATCTTTTTTTATTCATACCCATATCCATT
>JAZSMG010000029.1:0-10545 GCA_045535775.1 Christensenellaceae bacterium
CTTGGCTCACAGAACGACATGGCTACGATCCGACTTTGCTTTTTGAAGATGGTGTAACCCTTAACTTCACAATGAGCGGTTTTACCAACGATATGAGTAGATACCTTAAGGTAATGGGAACTAAGGGCGAAATCGTTGCAGATCAAACCACGAATATAGTAACCGTAACTCCTTTTGGCGGTGAAAGCACTATTTACGATATAAACGTACTTGCAGAAGACCTTTCCGGTCACGGCGGTGGCGATAACGCAATGCTTACGGAAATGTTTGCTTCCTTAAACGGTGAAGCGGTAGATGCTTCTTCCACGATAGCAAATTCAGTTCAAAGCCACGAAATAGCAATCGCAAGCGAAATTTCACGTTTAAACAGCGGTGCTTTCATTTCTTTGGAAGAATTAAGAAAGCAGTTGGGAAAGCTGTAGTAATAAAAGGCTATAACTAGCGCGTAAAAATTATTAGTCGCGCAAAATAAAAACCGTTTAGCGGTAAAATTAGGTTTTAAGGTTTGCTTTGTTATGTGATGGTGCTAAAAACAAAAAAAGCTCTACCAAAACGAAGCTGAATATTAAATATAAAGAAAAGCGGAGGAAATTAAATGAAAAAATTTGCAGTTGCATTACTTGCTCTTTGTTTATCGTTCATAACGATATTCATTGGTTGCAATAATGAAGAGGGTTCAGTAACGCAAGACGATGGGACCGTGGAAGTGAGTATTTTCTCTCGTCCACTACCCGAAAGAAAGGGACTTAACGCACAAGGTAAAAAGGTGGATTGGCTAGACGTTAGTTCATTTGTTTGCTACTACGGTCAGTACGATGAAAAGATGACTGAGTTTGACGTGGCAATCTGTGAATCCAGAAGTCTTGGTGCAGAGGGCATAAAGAAGCTTAACGATGCCGGCGTTTGGACCATTTGTTACATAACTATTGGTGAAGACGATTCACTTAACACCGCAGACGGACTTGGTGAAGGCGGTTACGCATCTTACTATATTTACGAAAACGGCTCACCCAAGATGAATACCAACTGGAATTCATATTTCGTAGATGCAGGAAGCCCCGTATGGCAAGAAATAATTATTGAACGCGCACGCAATATTTTAGCAATGGGTGCAGACGGATTATTCCTTGATACTATCGACTCTGTTGACGTTGACACTTCAACCTCAGGCGGTATGGTTTCATTGATTAAGAGATTAAAGGAAGAATTCCCCAACGCAAAGCTTGTTGCAAACCGCGGATTTACCGTTTTAGATTATATTGCTAAATATATAGACGGTATGATGTTTGAAAGCTTCAACACCACTTGGGACTTTGAAGGTAACCGTTCAAGGGACTTAACCGAAAGTGAAAACGAATATAATATAGCAACCGCGGTAAACACCATTAACAGAAACCGCAGAGCGCATTATTTCCCCGTATTTGCTCTTGATTACTTAAACCCCGGTGAAATAGAGTATTTAGGTCAGTATTTAGTAGATAGATGCTGGGAATACGATTTTATCTCTTACTTACAGGAAAATATCGGTCTTGACCATATTACCGAATGTAATTTACCACCTCAGTCACAAAGAGGCGCTATAGCGTTAAAGGGTGAAGGTGATATTGCTCAGAGTGCAGGTCAACCCAACGGTGATACGAGTGCAGAAAACTTAGCATACGTTAAGAACGGCGCAATTTTAGAGGTTGATTCATTCTACTCATCAGATTACAGAAACAACAAGACTGTAGCTCTTAACGACGCATTCATAAGTGAAACTATGTACTGGGCAAAACGTGCTTGGGCTAGTGCAGATGAAAAGGTTACCGGTGATATACCTTATCAACAAGACCACTGGATTACCGTTGAATTTGCAGACGTTAAGGACGTATCTCAAGTAGTAATTCACTGGGCGTTCGATAACGGCATTTACTATTCAAGTAGCCAAATCGTAATCGAAAGCTTTGTAGACGGTGAATGGGTAGAAGTTCATACCGAAAGCAACATTGCACAAAACTCTGAAGAAGTAGTTATTAACTTCAACTCTATATCAACCAAGAAATTAAGAATTCGTCAGCCTGCAGGCATGGGTGCTGAATTCCGTAAGGGAATTATGTGGGTTGCTGAAATAGAAATCTATAAATAAGGAGAAAAAAGATGAAAAAGAGAAGATTTAGTATTGTTAGTATAGCAATTTTACTAATTACCGTTATGATGACAATGATGGTTGCAGGTTGCGGTGATGAAGAACCCGAAGAATTCGTACCCGTAAACCCCGGTACTTTACCCGAAAAGGTTGCAGGCTTTGATTACGATGCAGAAATGCTTAAGCCTTACGATCAAGAAATAACCATTACCGTTGCTGCAATAGACTACCCCTTAGAGGCAGGAATTAAGGCAGGTACCACCCCTCAAAACCAAAGCTTTAATAAGATTGTTAAAGATGTTCTTAACATCAATCTTGAATATAAGTTAGTTGCTAACACCTCTAACTACGATCAAAGACTTAATCTTGCAATTGCTTCTAATAAGGAGCCCGATATGTTCTACATAACCGATCCTAAGGTATTTGCAGATTTAAGAGATAACGGCAGACTTGCTGATTTAGGTCCCTCTTTCTGGTACTTAAATAAAGATCTTCAAAACATTTATCTAAACGTAATGCCTGAGCTTCTACCCAACGTTATGGTAGAAGGCAAGCTTTACTCATTCCCCATGGCAAGCAACACTTACGAAAGTGCTCAAAAGCTTTATATCCGTAAGGACTGGTTAGAAATTTGTAACGCACAGGCTCCCACCACTATTGCAGAGCTTATTGCTCTTGGTGAAACCTTCGTTAATAATAAGGATAAAATTGCTGCGGCAACCGGCGTTTCTGCAAGCTCACTTATTCCTCTATCATTCCACAAGGAACTTATGTGGACGGGTACCGCTTCTGCATCAGGTTTAATGCAAGCACACGGTGCATCACCCAACGCATACTTCTTAGGTGATGACGGTCAGCTTTACGCAAGTAACACCAGTCAAGAAATGAAGAACGCACTTGCTACTATGAACACTATGTACCAAAAGGGTATAATTGATAAGTCATTCAACACCAAGAACGTAGATATGGTTTACGATGATATTAAGTCAGGTAAAACAGGTATGTTATTCGGTCAATGGTGGCTTCCTCACGGTGAAATCAACAACACCGTATCTAACATTAAGGGTGCAGACTGGGTTAGCGTAGACCTTCCCTCATACAACGGTCAACAAAGCTTACCAATCGTTAAGAGGGTAGCATTAAACGGCTTTAACTGCGTATCTTCAGCTTGTAAGTATCCTGAAGCTGCTGCAAAGATTATCAACCTATTCTACGACGTATATTACAATGATAACGCGCACGCAATTTACGGTGACGATATTCTTCCCGAAAACGGCTTCTACTACAACATGGTTCCCATTAAATTATGGAACTCTATTGCTTCAATTGAAGAATATAAGAGAGTAAATGCAGTATTCGAAGATGCTTACGCTGCAGGTATGACGAGAGATTGGAATCCCGCAACCGGCACTGCTGAAGAGCTTGCTATTTACAACAGACTAAAAACCAGAGAAAAGAACTTACACTGGGAAGACGGCTATGCTTATTACTGTGCATTAAGAAACGGTAAGAGCGTTAAAGATATGGATGCCGATGAATTAATCGGTTGGGGTATTTACCACTGTATGATAGATGATAACTGCGGTTACGATCAAGTTACCAAGTTAACTGAAGGCGCTTTAAAAGCTAAATACGATGAATTCTACGGCCCTGCAACCAGCGCAATGCAAGAAAACAGCGGTTATATTGATACCACTTTAAGTGCTTCAACTTACGCGCAAATCATCATTGGCACAAAGCCCGTATCTTATTTTGAAGAATACGTTGAAGAATACAACAAAAACGGCGGTCAAGCTATTATAGACCAAGTTAACCAATGGTATAAACAACAGTACAGAGGCTGATTTTTCTCAGAAAATAAAAGATGGAAGAATTAATGAATACTTCTATTCAAATGTCGGAGCAGGATAGAAGAAAATATAAAAGAAAACAAAATATAAGATTACAGCTTCCGCTTCACTTAATGATGGCTCCTTCCGTAATATTGGGCATTATATTCAGTATAGTGCCCCTATTCGGAATAATAATAGCTTTCCAAAAATATAGCCCTGCCGCGGGAATTTGGGGTTCTAAGTTTATTTATTTTAAAAACTTCACCAGATTATTTAACCGTGCAGACTTCTCTCAAGCGCTTTTTAATACCGTATATATCGCTATTTGGAAGATTGTTTTAACCACCGTTTTAAGTATAGTTTTAGCATTACTTCTTAACGAAATGGTTACTAAAAGAGGTCAAAAATGGGTTCAAACCATAGTATTTTTACCTTACTTCCTTTCTTGGGCGCTAATCGGTAGTGTGTTCGTTGAAATATTCGGCTTAGACGGTCTTGCAAACAAGATTGTTCACATATTCAATCCTTCGGCGGAAAAGGTGGACTTCCTGTCTAGTAACGATTACTTTAGAACGATTATAGTAGGCACAGACCTGTGGAAGAATTTAGGCTATCAAGCGGTAGTATTCCTTGCTTCTATTGCTACGGTAGACCCCTCTTTATACGAGGCGGCTAAGGTAGACGGAGCAAACAAATGGCAACAGTGTATATTTATAACAATTCCCGGAATTATGACGATGATCGTTCTAACCAGCGTACTTAACATTGGTAATATTATGAACGCGGGCTTTGAACAAATCTTGGTTATGTATAACTCTTTAGTATATGAGTCAGGCGATATACTTGATACGATGAGTTACCGTGAAGCAATGGTTGTTGGAACGGATTATTCGTTAAGTACCGCAATCAGTTTGTTTAAGAGTGTTATAAGCTGTATATTCTTCATAATTTCTTACAGACTCGCTAAGAAGATTAACGGGTATACGATATTCTAAGGGGGAAAGAAAAATGGCACGTAAAATGAAAACATCGCCCTCTAGAGTAGCATTCGTAGTGGTAAACGATACCATATTAGTGTTATTTGCATTTTTATGCTTAGCACCCTTCTTGAACTTGCTTGCATTATCCTTTTCAGACGGTTTGCCTGCAAGCTCCGGTGAGGTAACTATATTCCCCTTGCTTAACGACGGAAGTATAGGTATAAATCTTAGTGCGTATAAATATTTGCTTACTAAAAGCGAATTCTTCCGCGCGTTCGGAATATCCGTTTTAAGGGTAGTTTTAGGTATCTTAATATGCGTTAGCGTAGAGCTTCTTGCTGCATATCCTATGGCAAAAAGCGGTTACAAGATTTCCGGCAGAAAATTCTACGTTATATTCTATACGATTACAATGTTCTTTAGCGGTGGCTTAATTCCCACCTTCTTAGTAATTAACGAGCTTGGCTTAGATGATAATATTCTTTGCTTGATTTTACCTTTAGCAACCAATGCTTGGAATATGGTACTGTTCATTAACTTCTTCAAGCAAGTTCCCAAAGATTTAGAGGAATATGCTTACTTAGAAGGTGCAGGGCCTTTAACGGTATTATTAAAGATTATAGTTCCCATATCTTTACCTGCAGTAGCAACCGTAACGTTGTTCACAGCCGTTGCTCATTGGAATAACTGGTTTGACGGATATATTTATATGTCTATACAAAAATATCCCTTACAAACCTACATTTATAACATTATTAACGAATTAACAACGCTTTCAAAGTCACCCGATCCCAATACGCAAGCGCTTATCAAGGACTTGCCGGGTAAAACTATTAGAAGCGCACAAATCTTTATAGCAATGGTTCCCATCATGCTTGTTTATCCCTTCGCTCAAAAGTTCTTCATTAAGGGCTTAACTCTGGGCGCAGTAAAAGAATAAGGAGTAAAAAAATGAAAAAAATTAATTTTACACGTAAAGCATTGTTTGCCTTGCTTTTAGTGCTAGCGAGCTTATCTACGCTATTCTTCGTTGCTTCTTGCGGTGATGAAGGCGAAATTTCAGAAAGCTCATCTTCACCTAAGGAAATCATTTGGGTAGACGGTGCAGATCCCGATCCTGAAACCGAAAAGGATCCCGAGGTAGCCTCACCCAAAGTAGTTTACCCCGAAAAGCCTGCAACCGAGCCCACCGTTAACAGTGGTTTACCCGTTTCAGTAGGTGCGTTATCAGCAAGTGATGAATGCTATACCTTAACTGATGCAGGCGAGGGCAAAACCAAGGTTTCTTACAATAGTATTTATGCGCTTCCCGCTTATGCTTACGTATATATACCCGTTGAAAACTATCACGGCGCATATCCCTACTTAAAGATTAAAGCAACCTGCGTTGGCGTTCAAAGAATTTCCATCGTTGCAGTTTATTACGAACAGTACGATGCAAATCGCCCCGGTGTTACCGTTTATAACAACGCCGTTATAGAAGGGGAAAACACCATTATTTGCGACCTTAACGAAAGCAGTCTTTTAGATTTTGATTATAGTGTTGCAATTGGTGAAAAGGTAACACAAAAGAAGATAGTTGGCTTTATGGTGTTTATTGATAGCAATCCCAAGCAGGTTGTTGATGATTTCGTTGGTGAAATGACCTTTAACCAAATTGCGGTTGTTGACGCTAACGATTCAGATTTAAGTGCGTTAAATTCTGCACCCATCATTAGTAATTGGACGGCAGATAGCACCTTTGATCCTTACGATTCAATTAGTATTGATCAGTCATCAGTAAGCGCAACAGGCAGTAAGGATGCCGTAATTGATTACTCATTCTCTGCTGCATATCCCTTCGTAGAAGCACAAATCTTTAATTACAAGAGTGAATATACCACCCTTAAGATGGCTATTAAGGGCGAAAACGTTAAGAATTTAACGGTTGCAATTAAGTATTCGTTAAGCACCGTTGCAGGCGCACCCGGTTACAACTATATTTCCACTTACGGAATGGCTGTTTCTAACGAATATGAAAACTTTGAATTTGATTTTGCTTCTTTAGAAGAACTATCTGCAGACTTCACAACCACCGTTCCCGGCAGTTACGTTAAGAATTTAAAGCCCGTTGCTTTATACTTCTATATTGATACTGCGGATATGGGTAACGGTGCTCCCGGCGGTGGCGCAGGTACTCTTTACGTTAAGGACGTAGAATTCGTTAAGGTAATTGATGACGGTACACCTAAGGTAACTGCTACTTGGAGTATGATTGCAGATGCAGGCATTACTAAATCTAACGTAGAAACGGGCGGTATCGGTACTTTAACCTATACCAAGACTCAAGGTTGGAACGCAGTAACTTTAAACGTTTCTTCTTACAATCCCGAATACACCGTTTTAGTTGTTAAGGTTAAATTCTACGGCGCTAAGAACTTAGGTATTGCTTTAGGTTACGGCTCCGGTAATACCGTTATTCAAAATTCAGACGGTCAAACGGCAGCAAGCGTAGTTACAAGTCATACTGAAGAAGCAGGAAGTGATGAAAAGGGTGATTACGTATTCCATACTTACACGATAGATTTCACTAACGTTACCACTATGAATTCAGAAGCGCTTTCTGCACAGTCTATCAACACCATTATGTTCTATATAGACTCCGTTAAGGAAATTAACGGCGCATATCAAGAAGTAGGCGCAGGCGGTACCTTAGCAAGTGAAAGAATAATGCAATTCGTTGGTATCACCTTCGAAAAGCCCCAAGCAAGCGAATAATCGCTTAATAACACGGTTTAACGGCGGTAATTTAACCGTTACCGCCTATAGGCTTCGTTCACACAAGATGGTTGATAAAAACGCACTTATTTAACGTGACGTTGCCTAAAATAAAAAAATAAAAAGTGCAAAGCACTATAAAAGGGAGGAAATTCCAAAATGAAAAAAAGGCTAATTTGTATGCTTACGTTACTTTGTATCTGTATAGCATCACTCGCATCTGCTGTTATGGTTTATGCTGATGGCGAAACATCACCATTTACGGCTACATGGACTCACGTAAGTGGCGATATCGCTGGTATGAAGTATTCTGCCGATGAAAACGGAACTACCACGATTCTTATCGAATCTCTTCCTACTGGTAAGAATAGGGCATACTTTGAAGTAACCGGACACACTTTTGTTGAATATCCAAAAGTAAAGGTTGTTTATTCTTCCACAAAGGCGTTTGCTATGTACTTATCTATTAACGGTACTAGTAGCAGTGGCGAATTAGAATATTACAAACTTCAAGCAAGCGGAACTGAAGTTGCTAAGGTTTACGATCTTCCTGAAAATGTAGATGTAACTAAAATTTATCTTTCTATTGATAGACCTGGCAATGGTGCTTACGATGAATCTACTTACGCTGACGGCGGCAAGGTAATTACGTTTGATTTCTACTTTATTGACGCAAATGGTAATGATGTAAAGATACCTTGTACAGGAGCAAACTATATTGCTTCTCACACTCACGAATGGGATACTAACTTAACCCAAGGCGAAACCACTCACTGGTATAAATGTTTAGCCGGTTGTGATGAAAAGCAGGGCGAAGAAGCTCACGATTACACTAACGGTTCATGCGCATGCGGTAAAGAAAAACCCGGCGATATGATCGTTGGCGATATCGTTGTACCCGATGCAAGCGCTCAAGTATATGCTAAAAATGCAGAAACCGGTGCGCAAAGCATTACATATGCCGTATCACCCGGTTGGGGATTATTCACCGTTGACGTTACCGATTACGATGCAAGTAAAATTCTTTTAAAAGCAGAAGTAGAATTAACTGCAGATACCGCTATTTGTTTTGATATTTGCGGTATTGACTGGTCTCTTGGTCACAAGGTTTACACTGCAGGTACTCACGTTATAGAACTTGACTTAACCAAAGAATGTTATGCTCCTGCAGGAAGCTTTACTATGAACATTTATTTAGATGCTCAAGAGGAAGTAACTGCAGAAAAGACTGTTACTTTCAATTCTTTAGCATTTATCAATCCCAATGCTCAACCCGAACAACCTGAACAGCCCGAACAACCCGGTGAAATGGTTATTGGCGATTTAGTAGCTCCCGAATCTTCAGAAAGCGTTACTTATACCGCTAGCAAGGATGCAGTTACCGGTTACCAAACTATTACCGTTTTAGGTACTTCTTCTTGGAACTACTATTCTGTAACTATCAGCAATTTAGAAGCTGGTAAGGATACCTTATATCTAGTATTCGAAAACGATGCAGACGTAGAATTATTCTACAAGGTTAACGGTACTGAAAACTGGGATATTGGTTACGTTACCTATAAAGCAGGCTTAAATTCACAAGCTATTCCCGTTGTGGCTAATGCACAAGGTCACGTTGTAATTGAATTCTGTATTGAAGCAGGCAAAACTGTTGACCCCGTTAAGACTGTAGTATTTACTTCTATCGGTTTTGAAGCTCCCCAGCTTCCCGAAGTAGAAAAGCCCGCTATTGAAGATATTACCACTAGCGCAGCCGTTGCTATTACTAAAGACGAAACCACCGGTTACCAAACTCTTACTTATAGCGTATCACCCGGTTGGCACGAATTAAAAATCGTTATTAACGAATTTGATAGCTCTAAGACCTACGCAAAGATTACCTTTGAACATCAAAATAACGATCCTATTAACCTATTCTATATTGTAAACGGCAACGAAAACCACGATATCGGCTGGAAGGCTTACGGCAAGGGCGAAAGTGTTGAATATATTCCTTTATCAGGTCTTGAACTTGCTACTCCTTGGACGTTTGCATTCTTCCTAGATTCTAACGAAACTCTTACCGGCGAAAAGGTAGTAGTATTCAAGAGTCTTGAATTCGTTACCGAAGACGATCTACCCAAAGCACCCGAAGGATTACACTTCACGGCTTCTACCGAAGGCGGTATCACTTGCGTTACCAACGAAAACGGCGGTTGGGACGTTTCTTGGAATAACGATAGCGCTTCTTGGCGTAACGTTTCTTTAAACATTAACAATTACGAAGTTGCTTACGATATTTTAAAGCTTTCTATTAGCGCAACTGCAGGCACTAACATTGGTATTCGTTGGCACTACGTTGTAGTTGATGAAGATGGCGAAACTCCCTTACACGCAAGAGTTCGTACTCACGACGGTTACGAAGGTATCGTTGGCGAAACCGGTACTTTAGAGCTTGTATATCTTGCAAAGGCATACAATATGCAAGGCTTAATGCAAACTAAGGTAGAAATTTGGTTTGACTGTCCCACCGGAACTTCAACTAACGTTGGCGCTCAAAGCGCAACTATTAACTCTGTTGAACTATTAAAGTCTTCAGAAATCACCTTTGAAGCTTTAGAAATCACTGCAGAAGCTATGACCGTTGATTACACCGGCGAAGCTATTTCATTCGTTGCAACCAGCGCTCCTGCCGTTGCATTAGTAGCTGAGTACGAAGTTTTAGATGAAACTACCGGCAGAATGGTTTGGACGAAGAGCGCTCCCTCTAAAGCAGGTACTTATAACGTTCGCGTTATGTTCATGGGCTCATTAAAGCACGATTATCAAGTAGTTACTTCAACTCTTACCATCAATAAGATTGCAGCAGTTA
>JAZSMG010000167.1:0-8257 GCA_045535775.1 Christensenellaceae bacterium
TACTTACCAGCGGTGGCGACGCCCCCGGCATGAACGCTTGCTTAAGAGCTTGTGTTCGTTACGCAATTTATAAAGATTTAGACGTTTACGGCGTTGAAAGAGGTTACAAGGGTTTAATTGATAACAAACTAACCTATATGAATAGCCGTTCAGTTTCTGATATAGTTCACCGTGGCGGAACTATTCTTCGTTCTGCAAGATGCCCGGAATTTACAGACGTTGACTTTCAACATCAAGCGGCAGACACCTTAAAGGCTTACGGAATAGAAAACCTAATCGTTATTGGCGGTGACGGTTCTTTCCGCGGTGCAAAGGCTTTATGCGATAATTGCGGCGTTAACGTTATTGGTATTCCCGGAACTATTGATAACGACTTAGCTTATACCGATTATACTTTAGGCTTTGACTCTGCAGTAAACACCGTACTTTGGGCAATCAACGCCCTTCGCGATACGATGAGTTCACACGATAGAGTAAGCTTGCTTGAGGTTATGGGCAGAAACTGCGGTGATATTGCTCTTTATTCTGCAGTTGCAGGCGGTGTTGAATACGTTCTTACACCAGAGGTTCCTTACGACTTAGATGAAATTTGCGCATCAATCAAGTTTAGCCAAAAGCGCGGTAAGACCTCTAATATGATTATATTAGCAGAAGGCGCCGGCAATAAAGAAGAAATTTGCGCTAAGATTAAAGAAAAAACGGGAATTTCAGTAAAAACCACCACTCTTGGTCATATTCAACGCGGTGGCTCACCCACTATGGCAGATAGAGTTTTGGCAGCAAAATTCGCAGTTCGCGCAGTTGATCTAATTTTACAAAAACAAACCAACCGTGTTGTTGGTATTAAGGATAACAAGATTATTGATAGAGATATTTCAGAAGCTCTTGCAGAAAAGCATCGCTTTGATGAAGATCTTTATCGCGTAGCAAACGTTTTAAGCTTATAAAGTAAGATATGAAAAAAATATTCGTTGCTTTTTTAAGCACCTTTTTACTGTTAGTTTTAACCTTTCTTTCCGCTTGCAGTAGTTCAGTTGCAGTAGGCCTTGTAAACGTTAGCAAGCCAAATTATCATTCAGTAAGCTTTTACTCACTTAAAGGAAAACACTCTTTTACTTTAAAGAATCAATTGAATGATGATAACTGCGTACTTTATTATTCAACCACCCTTGAAAAAGGCGAGTTTAATCTCTACTTAGAGGTTGACGGGCAAAAGATACTTTTAAAAAATGAAAAGGAAGGCGTTGATTCACCTGCAGTAGAAGAATATTTTGACGACGTTGATTTTAATAAGCACCGCAACGTTGAAATTACAATAGAAACGGTAAACGAAGTAAAAAACGGTAAGGTTATTGTGAGATTTGAAACAATAAACGCATAACCTTATATCAATAAATCAAATAAAAAAATAAACAATATAAATTTTGGAGGCACACTATCATGAAAAACCTTGTTGGCGCATGTATGTTTGCGCAATCAGGCGGTCCTACTTCAGTTATTAACGCAAGCGCTGCAGGCGTATTTATTGAAGCTTTAGGCCAAGAAAACATCACTGCTGTTTACGGCGCTGCTCACGGTATCAGAGGCGTTCTTAACGAAGAATTTTACGATATCGGCAAAGAAGATATGGCAGAATTAGAGCTTTTAAAGTATACCCCTTCTTCTGCTTTAGGTTCTGTTCGTTATAAACTTAAAGATGCATCTGTTGATGATACCGATTACAAGAGAATCGTTGAAGTATTCAAAAAATACAACATTCGTTACTTCTTCTATAACGGCGGTAACGACAGTATGGATACCTGTAACAAAATTTCCAAATATATGGCAAAATCAGGTTGGGATTGCAACGTAATCGGTGTTCCCAAAACCATTGATAACGACCTTTACGGAACTGACCACTGCCCCGGCTACGCTTCAGCTGCTAAGTACATTGCTACTACCGTTATGGAAGTTAACCTTGACGCTAAGGTTTACGATACTCCCATGATTTGCGTTATTGAAGCTATGGGTAGAAACGCTGGTTGGCTTACCGCTGCTGCTGCTCTTGCAGGTCATAAGGGCTTAGGTGCTGACTTAATTTACCTTCCCGAAGTTGCTTTTGATATTGACACCTTCGTTGAAGACGTTAAGAACGTTTGCGCTAAGAATAACGGTAAATGTATCGCTGTTGTTTCTGAAGGTATCAGAGATAAAGACGGCAAGCTTATCGTTGAATTAGTTGGTAGCGTTGGCAGAGATAGCTTCGGTCACGCTCAACTTGGTGGCGTTGCTGCAACCTTAGCTAACCTATTAAAGGAAAAAACCGGTTACAAGACCAGAGGTATTGAACTTAGCTTAATGCAAAGATGTGGTGCCCACCTTGCTTCTAAGGTAGACGTTGAAGAAACCTTTGGTGCAGGTCGCGCAGCTGTTAAGGCAGCAGTAAACGGCGAAACCGATAAGATGGTTTGCTATGAACGTCAAGAAGGCGCTGAATATAAGTGTGAATACAAGCTTCTTCCCTTAGAGCTTGCTGCTAACACAGAAAAGACCGTTCCCCAAGAATGGATTATTAACAACGGAACTTACGTTTCAGATGAATTCGTTAAATATGCTCTTCCCTTAATTCAAGGCGATTGCAAGGCACCTTTAGAAGACGGTCTACCCCGTTTTGCAAGACTTAAAAAGGTTTTAGTAAAATAATTTAAAGATAAAAATCCCGCCCTTATTGCGGGATTTTTTATAAAACGTTAACCAAAAGCCCCTATATAGGTCGATTAACGGCACTTTAAGGGGCTAAATAAAAATTTTAAAGGTGGCAAAAATGAAACAAATATACACCTACGTTGCAAAGTCCTTGCCTTCAATGAATAACTACTTAAAATTCATTAAAACGGCAGATGAATTTAATGCTCTTTCTAAGGCGCTTTATCATTTTTTTGATAGCGAGCTTTTAACTAAATCAGATTACGTAAGAATGGTGGACGTTATATTAGATAAGCTACCCATTTACATGCGCAATAGAAACGTGGGAACGTTTGAAGAAATCGTTTTTTCTTACGTTGTTTTTAACGCGCCACCCAACCCTGATTACCAAAAGGCAATACACGGTTTACTAACGACATCACCCGAGCTTGACCTCAACTTGCTTTTTAACTGCTTACATATTATGGCTCAAAACTTTGCAAATAACAATAACTTCGTTGGCGTAGAAGTCATTACAAACTCAACCATAACCTTAAAGCCTTTAACCCCACAGGAATTAGAAACCATCAAAAAGATAATAGGGGCTAAATAATTTACCGTTTGTTATGATTTTAAACAAAAAAAACCCGCTATAGGTCGATTAACTGAATATTAAAAAATAAAGCGAAGGAAATAAAACCTTCGCTTTTTCTTTTTATTTAGAACCTTTTCTTTTTCTTTGCATTTCTTTAATGCGTGCTTCATCACCGTTATCCGTGGGGTTATAATATACCTTATCCTTTAAAGAATCGGGTAAATATTGCTGTTCCACCCATCCGCCGTAAGAATGGGGATATTTGTATGCAGAGCTTTTCTTCTTTGCCTCGTCATCTGCAAAAACGCTATTCTTAAGATGAGGGGGAACGTTATCGTCACAAACTCTTTCTGCATCCTCTTTTGCCATCCCCATTGCCTCTATAACGCTGTTAGACTTGGGGGCTTCACAAACGTAAATAATCGCGTGTGAAAGGGGTATCATTGCTTCCGGATAGCCAACGTTTTGTAACGCAGTTAATGCGGAAACGGCAACCACTAAAGCGTTAGAATCCGCCATACCAACGTCCTCTGAAGCATGGGTTACCAATCTTCTTGCAATAAGCATGGGATCACAACCACCGGCAAGCAGTCTTTGCGACCAATATAAAGCGGCGCTAGAATCGCTACCCCTTAAGCTCTTACAAAAAGCAGATAAAATATCGTAATATAAATTTTCATCGTAAGAAAGGGCCTTCTTTTGAATAGACTGCTCGGCATCCTTTAAGGTTACTACTATTTTTCCATCCGCTTGCGGTGGAGTTGTTAGAACTGCCAATTCTAAAGCGTTATAAGCAACTCTAAGATCGCCTGCGCTCATCATTGCAATATGCTTAATAGCATCTTCACTAACTTCGGTATCGTAATTGCCTAAACCGCGCTTTTTGTCGCTAATCGCTCTATAGAGGGCTTTTTGAACGGTTTCCTCCGTTAATTTTTTAAACTCAAAAACCCTACAACGCGATACGATAGCAGGCGTCATTGAAGCAAATGGATTTTCCGTTGTAGAGCCTATAAATATAATAGTTCCCTGCTCTATCAAGGGCAATAAAGAATCCGACTGCAGTTTATTAAAGCGGTGGCATTCATCTAATAAAAGATAGGTTTTCTTGCCGTATAAGCGCGCGTTTTCCTTTGCCTCATCGCCAACCCTTTTAACGTCTGCAACACCGCTATTAACTGCGTTCAACTTAACGAAATTACCGCTTGTAGAGTTTGCAATAATATTTGCAAGGGTGGTTTTACCGCATCCCGGTGGGCCCCAAAAAATACAGCTACCAAGCCTATCTAGCATAATAGCTCTACGCAGAAGACTTCCCTCTTCCGCAATATGGCTTTGCCCCATAAACTCACGCAAGGAAAGCGGGCGCATTCTTTCCGCCAAGGGAACGGCGGTTGTTTTTGCAGTTTCTTCGAACATACTTATCGTTTGATTATCTTTTTTCATATTTTATATAATAACACAAAGTTAAATAAAATACAATTATATTATGAGAAAATTTTTATTTTGTTTAATTACCGCCCTTCTTTTATTCGTTGCTGTTGCGCTAGTATGTAATCCAGAGCGCTATATTAAGGTGTGCTTAGAGGGAATTACCGTTTGGGCAATTACCGTTCTGCCCTCACTTTTACCCTTTTTCTTCTTAACCTTGCTACTTACCAATTTAGGTATTGCAGGTAGGCTTGCTAAAAGATGTGAGCCCATCACCAAAAGATTATACGGTTGCAGTGGCGAAGGCGCGTTCGTACAAATTATGAGTTTTATTTCCGGCTACCCTGTTGGAGCAAAGCTTATTGCAGAGTTATATAACGAAGGCGTAATAGATAGTAATGAGGCGACTAAGATTTCACTTTTTACTTCAACGTCTGGGCCAATGTTTGTTTTGGGAAGTGTGGGTGTTGGCATGTTTTTAGATAGACGTGTTGGGATTTTTTTGTTATGTTCGCATTTTCTTTCTGCAATACTTAACGGCATAATCTTTAAAAAACTTTACAAAAAAGAGACTCCTTCCCCATTAAAGTTAAAGCGCTACTTAGGGAATTTGCTTTACGACTGCGCCTATAGTGCAACACTTTCTTGCTTAATAGTTGGTTGCTTTATTGCAGTTTTTTACGTGTTTTGCCAAATACTTTTAGATAGTAATTTACTTTACCCCTTAACCTTTATCTTTTCTTTACTGTTTAATGATATAAAAAAAGCCCAAGGCTTTTGCGTTGGACTTATAGAATTAACTAACGGTTGTATTTTACTTGCACGTGATTGGAACGATCTATCCGTTTGTTTAACCGCCTTTTTAATTTCCTTCGGTGGGCTAAGCATACTAATTCAATCAATAACCTTTTTAAAGCAAGCAAAGGTTAACGTTAAACTGTTTATTTTAAGCAAATTATTGCAAGCAACAACTTCCTTTTTAATATGTTTTTTACTATGCAAAATAGTATAAAAGTGGGGCTATAGCGCTTTTAACAGTACTTTAATAACTTCATCCGTTAAATATTCATTCCACTTTTCAGGCTGATTTTTTAACTCTCTAAAAGCGCTTGAACTAACCGACTGCATACCCTCATCACAGTTAATATAAACGTTTTTAATTTCCGGATAAAGCTTTTTGTTAAACTCTAACATTTGCTCTTCATAAGTCATATCAACTTCATTTCTTATTCCGCGCACGTTATTAGCCGTTCTGTTTTCTTTTAAGAAATCCACCAAATAACCGTCGAAAGAAGCTACGGCTACACCCTCGTATTTTTCAAAGGCAACGTTTAACGCGTTAAGCCTTGTAAATTTATCAAAGGTATAATTTTTGTTTGCGTTAATCCCCATTGCAACTATTACCCTAGAATAGCTTTTAAGTGCCTTTTCAACAATATGAATATGCCCCTTGGTAACGGGATCAAAGCTACCGGCAAAAACGGCAATGCTGTTGTTTAATTTTCTGTAAAAAGCAAACTCACTTATGCCGTATTTTTTACTTTTTTCAAGAAAAAGCCCCTCTATAGGTCGATTAAACGTACTTCCGCTTTCATAAACAACTATTCCGTTTTCGTTTAAAATATCGCGTTTACCAATGATTTCTAACGCCTTAACCCCATCGTTAGACTTATAAGGCGGATCTAAAAAGATGATATCAAAACGTTCGTTAGTTCTTTCTAAAAAGGTAATGCAATCGCTGTTTAAAACCTTTGCTCTTTCCCCAATGCTATCTAAATTCTTTTGCGTAAGCTTACAGGACTGAATACTTTTATCGCTAAAAAGCACGCTTTTTGCACCGCGAGAAATAGCCTCTATCCCCATAGAACCGCTACCGCAAAAGGCATCGTAAAAGCTTTTACCCTGAAGTTCAAATTGTAAAACGGAAAAAACCGCCTCTTTCGCTCTGTCAGAGGTAGGTCTTATTGCATCACCTTCAAAGGATGCAAGTTTTTTTCCCTTATATTTTCCCGCGATTATTCTCATATTCTTTCTCCGTTAGATAAACTCTTTTACAGCTATTCCCCATAGAGGTTAACACCTCGTACGTAATACCGTTAATTCTATTTGCATAAGCAAAGGCATCATCCATAATGACCTTATAATCATCAATACCGCTTATTGCACACAAATTCATACAGGCAGTATTTCTACCCTCTTTAAGCCCGGTTCGACTGCCGTTAACGTAGCCGTAAGAGCAAATAGAAACATCCTCATTTGCCTTTAATTTATAATTACCGTAAAGCAACGCATCACCCTTATTAAGCTTACGTTTATTCAAAGTAGGTGCTATAACTTTCATAGCAGGTTTTAACCGTAAATGCGCGTTAACCGCGCTATAGCCGTACATTGCAAGCCCAACCCTTGCCATATCTAACCCATATTTACTTTCTAATGCCAAAACTGAACTTGATGCTAAATGAGTTATCACGTTAGCATTTTTGTTTTTAGCAAGTTCGCAAAAGGGTAAAAATCTTTTTAATTGAGCTTCACTATCAATTTTATTAGAAGGGTTATACAAATGCGAAAACACGCCTTCTATTTTTAAAGATTTTTGATTAAAAGCACTTTCTAACTCGTTTAAATTATCAATACCAAGCCTATTCATTCCGCTATTAACAGCAATATGCACTTTAGCGATAATACCAAGACTTGAACAAATACAGTCTACCTGCTTTAAGTATTCTTTGCTATGAACGGCAAACTGAACGCCGTACTCAACCGCCCGAGCAATATTTTTAACGGGAAGCAAACACAAAATAGGCACAGTAATGCCTGCAATTCTTAAAGCAACGCCCTCACTTAAACTACCAACGGCAAAATAATCACAAAAGGGCTCTATAGCTCTTGAGCATTCAACCAAGCCATGTCCGTAAGCATCCCCCTTTACTACTGCGCAAAAGCGAGATTTAAGCTTGCTTTTTATTTCTTTTGCGTTATACCTTATAGCATTTAAATCTATAATAGCAAGCGGTTCATACTCATCAAAAATATCATTATTAAAAAAATCGTTAAAGGATAGCATACTCTTACTATTGTATGCTAAGCCCACTCATTTTTGAACAAAAAACAGGACTTTTTAACTGCAAGGCTTAAAAAAATGATATTGCTGACGCAAATGATGTTTGAGTGATACTAAAATGATGTTCTGCTAGCGCAAAATGATATTCGCACCCGTGCGAATTTAGGGATGGCTCTTATTATATACACACCTTGCGGTGTGATTACATACGTTTACTATGTACATGACCAAAGGCAAGCGCAAGGCTTCGCAACTTTACAATAAAGCCTATTTATTAAAAAAAGTAAATGGCTATAGCACTAAAATAGTGGTTAGATGCGAGTTAGAGTGGTGAAACCGAGCATTGACTGAAAGGAGTGTACTTGGCGTAAATGACCTAGGGCAAGCGCAAGGCTTCGCAACTTTACAATAAAGCTTATTTATTAAAAAAAGTAAATGGCTATGGCACTAAAATAGTGGTTAAAGTCGGAGGCCAAGCGGTCTTAGGAAGACAATTTCATCACACA
>JAZSMG010000135.1:0-1701 GCA_045535775.1 Christensenellaceae bacterium
TTTTCTTCACTAACGTATAAAACGGTTTCGCCCTTTACGCTTTCTTCGTTACGCCATACGGTTGCAATTTCGTTAAGAACAAGCTTTTCAACCGTTACTTCGCCTTCTACTGAAAACTCAGCGCCTACTGAATAGGGGGAAGCTAAGGTTAGTACGTAGAAGGGAATTTTGAAATCGTCACAGAATACTTCTACACCGCCGTTATCTGATAGAATATAGAAGCTTTGTGAACCGAAGCTTCTAGGTCCGGAAGTGAATTTAAAGTGATAATCCTTAATGTTTAATCCTGCTGAAGAGGTATGAGTACGGTCTACGAAATAACCATCTTCCTTATTCCAACCAATTTCAGTATATTCGTTAGCGCTTACGTTAATCTTTATAGAAATTGCTTCGTCGTTGGGGTTGTCAATACTTAAATCCATTTCAAAAATATGAGTATTAACCTCTTCAAGAAGATTTTGACTGTTTTCGTTAACCGTTTGATTATCAATAGTAATTAAATTTGATTTATTGAAAGCCGTGCTGGTTTTTAAAACGGGGGTTTGGGTTAAAATATAACCTTCGCCTTCGGTTGCTAAGCCCCAAATTACGGGCGTCGTCATACCGCTACCGTTCCAAACCTTTCTTGCAAGAGCGTAAATACCGCTATCTGTATCTGCAGGAACGCCTGCGTACCAGCTGATAGATACTACCTTTCCAAAATAATCGCTTTTGCTATCTCTTATGCTAAAGGTTTGGGTTGCGTAAGAGTCAGGACCAAAGTCCATTTTTTGGAAGTCGCTTTGATCAATAGCATCACCGTTTATATCGCTAAAGGTAATGGTGTTTCCGTCGTAAGATAACTTACCAACTATGTACTCTCTTGCGGTTAATGATAATACGGTGTATTCTTCGCCGTCGTCAGCAGTTAAGGTAACTACGTCGGGACATTCGGGAGCGTAAGCATCAAATCCGCCTGCGTAAGACCAATCTAAAAGGTTTTCTGATTTTAAAAACCAAACTCTGTTTTCTTGCTGACCGGTAACAACCATACCCCACGCGGTGGTTTTACCGTTTTCAACCTTAACGGGGAAAACCTTGGGGTCACGGCAAGCAACCTTGTGATGTATTCCTTCAGGACCGGTTGCAACCGTTTGGGGAATAATTTTACGCTTAGTCCAAGTCATACCGCCGTCGTCACTAGACATAATTATTTGATCCTGCATACCGCCGTCACGGGTATAGAATGCAATTATACCGTTACCCTCGCCGTTGGGGAACCAATTAAGCTCGTCAATAGCAGCGCTATCGCCTAATCTGTATTCGTAAGCAGAGCCCGACCACATATAACCTACTCCAGTACCCCAATCCTCATCAGGGAATAAGCATATAGGTAATAATTCCCAATGAGCAAGGTCGGTACTTCTTGCATGTCCCCAATACATATCGCCCCAGTAATTATTGTAAGGATGGTGCTGATAGTAAATATGGTAATAACCGTCGTAGTATATTAAACCGTTGGGGTCGTTATTCCAATGCGCGTACTGTGAGAAATGATATTGGTTACGGTATAATTCCGTATAGTAAGAATAGTCGCTCTTACCGTAATAAATATCAGAGAAGCTTACCTTTGAGTTAAAGCAGTTAAATCCGATGTTGACGCCACCGTAGGTTTCCCCTTCGAGTAATAAAGATAAGCTATTATAATCTATAGTGATATAA
>JAZSMG010000184.1:0-7154 GCA_045535775.1 Christensenellaceae bacterium
GTTACCGCTGAAGGCGACGTTACTATCGATCCTGAAACTAGAATAGTTACCGTTGCAGAAGGTGTTGTTGCTTCTTTCGCAGAAGACTTTGCAGAAGGTATGGAAGTTCTAAGCGGTGATGAAATCGCTTACGGCGCAGTAATTTACTACTACCGTGCAGCAGATGATAACCACACTCAAGGCGCAGTATTATCATTAACCTTCAATCGCCCCGTTGTGGAAGATCCTGAAACCAGTGAACCTGAAACTAGCGAACCCGAAACCAGTGAACCTGAAGTTAGCGATACTGAAACCAGCGAACCTAAGACCACAAGTTGTTCAGGCTCTCTTACCGCTCTTGGTTTAGAAGCTTCTATCTTAATGATGGGCGCAATCGCTATGGTAATTCGTAGAAAAAGAAAATAAGTCTTTATTAAAGCTTATTGCATTTAACAAATAAAATTTATGGGGGGAGCAATTGCTCCCCCATAATAAAACAAAAAACGCGATATTCGCATAAAATTCATATTTGCTTTTTTACTCAAGCTAATTTACCGTTACGTATAAACTTTTATAAAAAACAACAAAACAAAAATCACTTTAAATTGGAAAACAACAAGGTTGTAAGATTTAGCAATCTTTAAAAATATAATAAAAAAATGAAAGGGTGGTGTGATATGATTAAAAAAGTCATTGCGCTAATGCTTTCACTAATATGTATTTTTGCGTTTGGCTGTGTGGGAACAGGTACTCCTTCAAACACGCAAATTAACGCAATAGAAGGTGAAAGCAAAATAGTAAGACTATACGTTGGGCAGGAAGGAAGCTTTGAAAATTCAAACTATTCCTATACTTCCGATAACGAAAGCGTTCTTTCAATCTCTGGCAATAGCTATAAGGGATTAAAAGAGGGTAGCGCATCAGTTACTGTTAAAGATAAAAGCGGTAACGTTGCAGTTTATTTGTTTACCGTTTTTGGGAATAAGCCCGTTGAACTTGAAGGATTAACAATTCAAAACGCACCTGCAAATAATAGCATTACGGTTGGGCAGTCTTTAGCGCTTACTTATCAAAAAGAGCCTGCTAACGCAGATAAGTACGATGCAATCGTTTGGGCTAGCAGTAACAGTGAGGTTTTAAGTGTTGATAAAAAGGGTAATATAGTTGCTAACGGTATGGGGCAGGCAACCCTTTCCATTACCGCTTTAGGAACTGACGTTATGCAAGAAATCGTTATTAACGTTCTTCCCAGAGATACCGTTTTTGCTATAAACTACAGTAAAATAGTTGGTATCGTTGGCGAAACTGAAGATTTACTTGTTGCCGACGTTTTAAGCGATTATCCCTTCCAAAAAGATATTGAATGGTTTACCAGTGATAAGGACGTTGTAAAGGTAAACGAAGGCGAACTTACCTTCGTTAGTGAAGGTAAGGCTACCGTTGGTATTACCGCGCGCATAAACAACGTGGATTATACCGCTTCCTGTGAAGTAACCGTTAAAGAAAACGAAGGCTTTACCGTTATTAGAACGGCTGAGCAGTTACAGGAAATAGGTAACGTAAGCGGTAACTATATGCTTGGTAACGATATAGACTTAGGCGCTAGCTGTAATGAGGGCGGTGAGCTTTATAATGGCGGTAAGGGCTTTATGCCTTTATTTGAAGATGCTAACAATTCCTTCAAAGGTATTTTTGAAGGCAACGGCTTTGCTATAAGAAATATAATGATTAATAGACCTAACGATGCCTTTGTTGCTCTTATGCGTTATATAAGTGCAGAAGAGGGTAAAGAGGGTGTTATTCGCAATCTTTCTGTTATAGGCGGTTCTATTAAGGGTGCTAACTATACGGCGGTATTCTATGCTAACTGCTCTGGTTACGGCAACGTAAACAGCGGTTTAGAAAACTGTTACGCTCAGTTGGCGGTTTCTTCAACAGGCTCTGCTTCAGGCTTAGTTGGTAACAATAAAGGTACTGTTAAAAACTGTGTTTCTAACGTTACCTTTGATGCGCTTGGTAAAATTTGCCTATTTGCACTTAACCACACAATGCCCGATTTAACCTTTGGTGTTACAAACTGTGTATACGTTGGTGAAAGCGTTCAAAGTCAAATGGCAAACGTTGCAAACGGCGGTTATTTAACCAACTGCTTTGCTATTACCTTAGATGAGGTTGCCACCTTTAATTTTGATTTAGGTGACGGCTGGATTTATGAGGAAGGCAAACTTCCCGTAGTTAAAGGTTAAGGGGGAAATTAAAAATGAAAAAAATCAAAAACATCTTTTCACTCTTAATAGTATTATGTTTATCATTGACCTTCTTGCTTCCTGTAAGCGCGGTTTACAGTGCAGAAGGCTTAAGTTCACCCAATCCCACCGGTATTTGCGTTAGTTATTACGACGGTATTGATTCACGCGGATTCGCATGGCAAACCTCAACTATGGTTAACGATAGCTTATTAGTAGTTGCAAGGGGAAAGGGTGCTAATGCGGACTGGACTAACGCAGTTACCGTTCACGGCAGTTACGTGGATTTTAACGGCTACCGTTGCCACAAGGCGCATATTAGCGACCTAGAGGCTGGTGATTATTCATATAAAGTAGGCAGTAACGGTGCCTTTTCAGATATTGGTACTTTCACCGTTGACCTAGAAAAGGATGGCGAAGTTCGCTTCGTTTACGTTACGGACTCACAGGAAACTTCCGTTGAAGGCTTTGAACAGTGGAATAAGACCTTAACCACCGCAACTCAGCTTGCTAACCCCGATTTTATTGCCTTTGCAGGTGACTTAGTAGATAACTCACACGCAGGCTGGGGCTCAGATATGAGTAAGGTTAAAATGGAAGAATGGTCTTACGCATTCGACGTTCCCAAGGCAGTTATAATGAATTATCCCTTTATGACCGTTGCAGGTAACCACGAAAGCGCAGGCTATACCTTCGTAAATCACACTAATATTAAATTTGAAAAGGAAGCTTCTACCGGCGGATATTATTCTTTCGTTTACGATGACGTTCTTTTCGTGGGGTTAGATACCAACGCGGTTTATGATGATACCGCCTTTAACGCTCAGCTTGCTTGGCTTGAAGAGGTATTAAAGAATAGCACGGAAAAGTGGAAAATTATTATGCTACATATGGGTGTTTACTCAACCGGTGACCACTCTAATGATTCAGAGTCAATTAAGATTAGAAATCTACTTCCCCCCATTTGCGCAAAATATGAGGTAGACCTTGTTCTTCAAGGGCATGACCACGTTTATACAAGAACGTACCCCTATTATTACGGCGAAAACGAAAACGGCAGAATACCCAACAGAACTGCCCCCGTTATTCAAGAGGACGGAATTGCTTGGAGTATTGAGCCCGACGGAACGTACTATGCAACCATAAACTATGCAGGTACTAAGAGTTATCCCCCCGTTGAATACGATACCAGCAGAATTTTCCCCGCGGTAAGCCCTGTTAACGGCAAGGTAACAAGCCAACACGTTCAAAACAGAATGTTTGCAGACGTTCAAATTAAGGATAATAGTTTAATATTTAACGCATATATTGCAAAGGACGACGGTTCTTACGAGCTTTACGATTATTTCGCAGTTAAAAAGAACACCTATGAAGAAACAGCTTCTTTAATAGACGCTCTTCCGGAAAGCGTAACCCCGCGTGATAGCATTCAGTTAAAGCAAGCAAAGGATAGCTTTGACAGTTTAACCGAACGTGCTATTTTAAGACTTGGCGAACAAAGAAGTGAAAAACTTCAAACTTTACTTTCTACCTTTGATTTACAAAGCGGTTTAAATGCTTACGAGGTTATTAAAGTTATAGATTTACTTGATATAACCAACCTAAATCAAGAATTCTGGGCAAATTATTCTACCGCTAAAAACCTTTACTATTCTTTAAGTGAGGGCGAAAAAGAGCTTGTTGTTAATAAAGATGATTTGCTTTCTTTAGAAGATACCATTGCTCAAACCTTCTTAGTAGAAAAGGTTCAGCAAATGATAAACGACCTTGATAGATCTAAGAACTACGAACAAGATAGATTAGTTGCTCTTCAGGCATACAATTTATTAAATGAAGAAGCAAAAGCGCAAATAACGGGTGCAGAAAAATTACAGGTTGAACAAGATGCTACCCCAAATACCACCGGCGGTTGTATGGGATCACTTTTAACCAATTCTTCACTTTTAGTTGCATTTTTATGCGTTACAGGTAGCCTATGCTTTATTATCAATAAAAAGAGAGGTGCAAAAAATGAAAAGTAGAAAAACGTTAATTATTGCATTAACCTTAATTTTATGCCTATCATTTTTCCTTTCCTTAAAGGGTAATTTGGTATTAGCTAGCGAAAGCGTTTACACCGTAAGCGGTGACAGTTACGATAGTGAAACGGCTGAACTTACCTACCGCAAGGTAGTTTATAGTTCAAACACTAACGGTGAATACGTTGCTTTTCCCTGTAAGTACGAAGGAAAGTATACGGATGAAACCTGCGTTTCAATAAAATATAAAAATAACGGCGTAACCTCAATTCCCGTATATATGCAGTACGGCCCCGGTATTAACGAGGGTGGCGTGGACTATTCAGCAGGCGAAGAAATCGTTTGTATGGATATGTTTGACGACGTTGCTTCTTGGAACGTTTCTTATTCTAAGTCTGTGGACGGTTATGACGTTGCAACCATTATTTTTGGTAGTTACACCGGTAATTATCACGATATGGCGCTAACCGGCTTTAGATTGTATTTTGATGATGGAAAGGAAGTTAACGCAGAAAAGAGCTTTGAGGTTTACGGCTTAACCGTTCACGAAAGGGGGGCAGTTCCCTCTTTTGCATCAGATCCCAAGCCCTGCCGTATAGGTAAGGTTACTGCTAGCGGTGCTTTGTTCGATAAGAACAGTTGTGAAGTAAACGGTGAGGTTGTTTTAACTGCACCCATTTTGGATTATGACAGTGAGTACAAAAAAGTCAAGGTTGCATTCACCTTAAATAACGGCGCAACCGTTGCTTTAAAGCTAGATGGGGAGATTATTTCAACCGCTCAGTACGGTGTTGGCTCACACGTGGAAACCTTGGACTTTACAAAGGCAAGCTATGAAAGCTTAGAAATAGTTATAAGTGCCAACGAATGTAATTTTAAGTTAGATGCAATAACGTTGGTTTCAACCCCCTTTGTAGATAGTTTTTCAGGAAGTAAATATACCATTACTAAACAGGCAGATAACAGCACTAAGGTAACCTATACTTACAAAACAGACTGGTCTAGCATTACCGCACCAATCAGAAGATATACCTCTGATTACGATGGATTACTCATTGAATTTTCTATTGATACCCCCATTGTAATAGGTATTCAAATAGACGATCAGTATTTATACAGTCACTGGTCTAACACCACCCCCTTAGAAGTGGGTGACCATTCATTTTTCTTCCCCTTAAACGGTGTTGAAATTAACGATTCTTCATTAGTTATTTGGTTAGACCCTGCAATCACCGGTTACGGCGGTGTTGAAGGAACTAAAACGGTTATAATTAAGAATATACAATTTAAGGCTTCAAGCGCGCTTCCCAAGGCCACTATAAGCGGTCTAAACAGTGAATTTAGCTTCGTTTATGACGGTAAGGGTAAAAAGGCAAGCGGTGCAACAACTAACAGCGGTGAAAGCTTAATTTACGAATATAAGCTTGCTTCTGCAAAGGAAAGCGCTTACGATACCGATTTACCCGTTGACGCAGGGGAATACGACGTAAGGGTAACTTCACCCTCTAATACGGAATATTCAACCACTTATGCTTATGCAAAGCTATATATAACCAAGGCGGATGCACCAATGCCTACCGCTAGCTGTATAACTATAGATTACGTTAACAGTATTTTAACTTACGATTCTTCATTGTTTGCAGTAAGCAGAGAAGAGGATTTTACTTCAATAGAATTACCCAATAGCGGTGTGCTTTTTGGTGACGTGCTTTACGTTAAGTACATAGAAAGCAATAACTATCGCGAAAGTGAGGCTATAAGCGTAACTTTAGATAAAAGAGAGGGTGAGGTAGAGGTTTCAGTTAATTACCTAAGAGAACTTACCGTTCAAGTTATCGAAAGTGATACCGAATATTCTAAAGACGGTCTTAACTGGACTGCAGGCACAGGCAAGAGAGTTGCCTTAGAACCCGGTAATATCTATTTATTCCGTAAAAAAGCAACTGAAAACTCTTTTGCAGGCAAAATTACCTATCTTGCCATCGATTACAGACCGGAAGCACCTAATGCACCCGTTTTAGTAAGCACAACCTCAAACTCTATCACTCTTGAGGCGGTAGAAGGGGCTGAATATAAGCTTTCTGATACCGTTTGGCAGTCAGATACCACCTTTAGCGGTCTTAAGGCGGGTACTGAGGTTACCGTTTATATTAGAATTAAGGGTACTTCTGAAAGATATGCTTCAGAAGAAGTTAGCGCAACCTTTACCGTTGGTAAAATGCCTTCAGAAGAATCAAGCGAGAATGAAAATAGTTCAAGCGAAAATGCAGGCGGTAGTTCAAGCGATAGTATTGAAGCACCATCTGGCTGTGGTGGTAGTTTAATTACAGGCGAAGGATTATTCTTTGTTGCCTTATTCGTAACCGCAGGCTTACTAATTAAAAAAAGGGAGAATAAGTAATATGAAAAAATTTAAACTGATTATTTCTGCTATTCTCGTTCTAATATGCGTGTTTGCCATTTGCCCCAGAAGGGAAGTAAATGCACAGGTTCACGACGTTGTAGTTTATAACTATGCAGAGCTAAAAAGCGCTATGGATTTAGCAAGCTCTTCTAACACCGTTGTTATCACTTTGGCTAACGACGTTGCCGTTGAAAGCTCAATTACCGTTAAAGGTAACCTATTTATTAAGGGTAACAATAAGGAAAAACTTATTTTTGAACACAACGGCAAGCTAACAAGCTTTAATTTTAGTAAAAACACCAATTTAACGCTTGAAAATATTGCCGTTACAAGAACTATTTACAAGGAAGAGGAAGCGTTTATCTTCTCTTCCTACAGTAAGCAAATCAATTTAGCGTTTAACAACTGTGAATTTAACGTTGCAACCTCAGAATTTGCAAGTGTTAACTATGATAGAATAGTTTATTGCTCTTCAGACGTTGCTTCAACCTTCATATGCTATCTTAA
>JAZSMG010000239.1:0-1808 GCA_045535775.1 Christensenellaceae bacterium
TTGCTAATAGTAACTTGAGTCCATTCTCTTGCAGGAAGAGTTAAGCCCTTCTTCATTTGATTTACGTTTTCGCCGTTGTTAATCTTAAATGCAAAGTTGTTCATTGCATTTTCACCATCAAAGTAAATCCATAAAGATACGAGATCTACGTTGGTAAAATCAACGGTTGCGCTATCGGTATTACCGATTACTACGTTAGGCCATTTTGCGCCGTCTTGGCGTACGGTTATCTTTAATGATGATGAACCGGTGTGCTTTTGCTCTGCGCTGATTGATACGGGCCAAGTCCAAATATCGTCTGCATTGTCGCCGATTAACGCAAGGTCATCTACAGATTCAAAGCCGATTGCGCCTTCGGGTACAGGAAGAACTTCTTCTTCCCCTTCGCCACCTTCGTTACCGCCTTCGCCGTAAACAACGGTAAAGTCATCTAAGTAGAAGTTAGATCTATCGGTGTAAGTTCCACCCATTTGTGAAAACTTAATATATGCTGCAGTTAAATCGGTTGTAGTATTTGCAAATTCTTCTGCCGTTAAAAGGATTTCAGTCCAAGTTCTTGAAGGAATACTAAAAGTTTTTTCAAACTTATTGCTATCCCCTTCGTTAGAAAGCTTAATACCTAATGTATCAATACCGTTATCTGAATCAAAGTATACCCAAATAGAAATGCGCTTTGCATTGGTTAAATCATAGGTTGCACTTGCGCCGTTCTTAATTACTACGTTAGGCCATATTGCTCCGTCTTGACGTACGGTTACCTTTAATGATGATAAACCGGTGTGCTTTTGTGCGGTGCTGATTGATACGGGCCAAGTCCAAATATCATCTGCATTGTCACCAACAAAGGCTAGGTCATCTTCACTTTCAAAGCCGATTGCACCTTCGGGTACAGGAAGAACTTCTTCATCTTCCCCTTCACCGCCACCTTCGTTACCGCCTTCGCCGTAAACGATGGTAAAGTCATCAACGTAGACGTCTGATCTGTCAGAGTAAGTTTCACCAAGTTGAGAGAATTTAACGTACGCATCAGTTAAATCGGTAACAGCTGATGCAAATTCTTCTGCCGTTAAAACGATTTCAGTCCAAGTTCTTGAAGGAATACTGAATGACTTTGAGAATTGATTGCTATCGTTTTCGTTAGAAAGCTTAATACCTAAGGTTTCAATACCGTTATCTGAATCAAAGTATACCCACATAGAAATACTTTGAGCGTTAGTTAAATCGTGAGTTTCGCCAGCTTTATTTTTAAATATAACGTTGGGCCAAGTTCCGTCCGTTACATGGGGTTTAATTCTAAGTGACTTATTACCGCTGTGAGCTTGGTTTGCGCTTACTTCGGTAGGCCAACACCAAAGGTCAGCCTCACTACCGCCAATTAAGCCCTTATCGCTAATAGCTTCAAAGTCGATAATACCGTCGTCTTCGGTTTCCGTTTGACCAACTAAAACAACGTCATCAATATAGAAGTTAGTTCTGTTTTCGTAACCGGCAGCTGCGTTGCCGTAGAAAATAGTTACTTGAGTAAGGTCTAAAGTGGGACTGCTTTCTTTAATAGTATTGATATCTAGCGTTACTTCCGTCCATACCTTAGAGGGAATTTCTACTACACTGTGAACTGCTACGTCGTTAGAAAACTCTTCATTGCTTACCATTAAAGCAAAGCCTTGAATGGGAGTTTCAGAGGGGTTGTATACCCACATAGAAATACCTTCACAGTTACTGATATCCCATAATTGATATCCGTTGCGGTTAAATACTATTCTGGGCCAAGTTCCGTCCGTTGCGTGGGGAGTAACTCTTAGGCTACC
>JAZSMG010000041.1:0-20769 GCA_045535775.1 Christensenellaceae bacterium
AAATTAAAAAAATACTTAGAAATAATTTTTAAAGATGATTTGTTTTCAAAATATCGAAACTTAATGTTAGCAGTTTTTGATGGGAAGGATAATGTGGAAGGAATAATTGAAGAAATAAAAAATGGTGAAGAGATTATATTCTCTCTTGATACAACAATAGAAGATTTAGGGCTTTCAATTAGAACATATAATTGTTTGAAAAGAGCGGGTTTGCAAACCTTACAAGATTTGTTGGAGAAATCAGAGGATGATTTACTTAGAGTAAGGAATTTGGGTAGAACCTCGCTAAAAGAAGTTTTAGAGTTGAAGGGAAAGTACTTATTTTTGGTTAAATAAAAGTGTCGCTTAGCGTTCGACCAATTTAATATTTTAATTTGCTATAATATGGCTACAAGGTTGAAAAAACCAAGTAGTCATATTTTTGTTTTTGGGAGGATTATTTATGAAGAAAGAAGTTTTTACAAATTGTGGAGGTATTAGTATTGATGAAATAGAACCGCGTGGAAGCATAAAGGATATTGAAGAAAGGGTTAACGCTAAAAACCTAACCGAGTTAGTATTTATTTTAGATAGAAGCGGTTCTATGTCTGGAATGGAAAAGGATACGATAGGCGGATTTAATTCTATGATAGAAAAACAAAAGCAAGAAGATGGAATGGTTTACGTTTCCACGGTGCTTTTTTCGAACACGTCAAAGGTTTTGCACGATAGGGTAGATATTAGCAAAATAGAGCCAATGACGGAAAAAGATTATCAAGTTGGTGGCTGTACGGCTTTGTTGGATGCTATCGGCGGGGCAATTTATCACATCAGAAACGTTCATAAATATGCCAAAAAAGAGGACGTTCCTGCTAAAACGGTGTTTTTAATTACCACAGACGGCATGGAAAATGCCAGCAGGGAATATTCAAGTTCGCGCGTTAAAGAAATGATTAAACGGCAGGAAGAAAAATGTGGTTGGGAATTCTTTTTTGTTGCTGCAAATATAGACGCAGTTGAAACGGCAAGCCGTATTGGTATACGCAAAGAAAGAGCTGCAAATTATGACGTTGAAGAGGGAACTGACGTTATGTTTTGTTCTATGAGTAAAAACATATCGGAATATCGCAAAACGGGAAAGTTTCGTGAAGACTGGAATGAAGAAATTGAAGCAACTGTAAAGAATAAACAGAAGAAATAATTAAGAATGTATGCTATGGTAGAAAAAACTATTATAGCATATTTTTATTTAAAAAACTGCCGTTTTTTAATGAAAAAGCGTTTGTTTATAGATTGGATTAAACGGATAAAGAAATATTTTTTTACGCTTCACAAAAGATATTGACAATTAATTCTTTTTATGATAACATAGTAAGCACGAGCATGTAAAAAGTCTGCCACACGGTTTTTTATTAAGAAAGAGCAAATATTATAAAAAATTGATAAGATAAACGTGTGTTTACGAAGGAGTATATTTATGATTGAAGTAATCAAAAGTTTTTTTGAAAGTCAGTGGGGAGGAATGATAAGCGGATTATTAACTTCTGCTTTTATTGCACTGTTAAAACTACTTTTTGATTATATTGCAACAACAAAAAGCGAATATTCCGGAGCTTGGATTGATGCTGTTTATGATAAAGATAACAATATTGAGAAAGTGGATGTATGGAAATTACGCTATAATAATCATTCAAAAAAGGTTAAAGGCCACGTTAAGAGATATTGCGGAGAAGGCGAGAATAGAGAATGGAAATGTGTTGGGCAGATATTAGATCATACCTTTTATTTGATTTATGAAGGACTAGGGGAATATTCCCATCATAATGGATGCGTTGTTGCAAAAGTAAAAGATGAATGTAAGAAACCATTTAGAATGCAAGCTGATGGAAGGTATATCAAAAAAAATGAAACGGGTGACGATCAATCCGTTAAAATTACGTTATATAAACTTTCAAAGGAGAATCTAAAATTAATTAAGAAAGAAGGCATAAAATCTTTTTTTACCACTACCGAACCTTATAAGAAAGATAATCAACTTATGATGAATATATTTAAAAAAATATGGGTTGATATGGATTCTGTAGTGGAATATGTTGATTTGCAGGATGCTTACTTGCGTTCAAAGAGTATTAGAAACAATGCAATTTTCATTGTTAAGGATGATAACGCTGTGGCAGATTTAACGCAATTACTGGCAAAGTCGGATATTCGTAATTACGAAATTTATACAGTTAAAGCAGTTAAGGGTTTAGAATTTAAAGAAGTATTTGTTTTTGATGCAGACATGACGGTTAATGAAAAATATATTTCATATACTAGGGCATTAAATAAGTTGAACGTTATTAAATCGTTACCAAGGGTAAACACAGGTAAAAAAGATTTAATTATTCAAGGGGAAGACGTGGATGAAATAGCATCCTAATAAATCTAAATTCTTTTTTCGAATTCAAATAAAAATTAATCAAGAAGGGTCGGTTGTTTTCACCGGCTCTTTTTAAGTGTTTTTATAATTTGTTAAAAAAAGATAATAACGTTGTAATGGTTTTATAACAAAAAAGGCTAGGTGTAAGCAAATAAAAACACTTGGCTTTTTTTTGGTAAAAAGCAATTTACCTCTTTTATTTCACCCATAACGGAATAACTGAAAGTGTTGATAATCGCGCTATAGGCAGGTTTTTTATAAAAATGGTTTAAAAAGACGGGAAAACGTAAATCTTCGCAGATTTTATAAATTTTATTGATTTTATAAAATAAGTGTGATATAATCATACCGTTAAAACTAATTAAAAACGGTGGGTGTGTTATGGGTATACTTACTTATAAAGACAACGATTTTTATATGGACGGTGAAAAATACACCGTTCGTTCCGGGGCAATGCATTATTTCCGTATTCCCAAAGAGTACTGGCACGATAGATTATTAAAGTTAAAAGAGTGCGGTTTAAATACGGTTGAAACTTACGTGCCTTGGAATCTTCACGAGCCTAAAGAAGGGCAGTTTGATTTTTCTAATAACCTTAATATTGAAGAATATATAGCGATTGCAAAGGGGCTTGGTTTAAACGTTATTTTACGCCCCGGCCCGTATATTTGCGAGGAGTGGGAATTTGGCGGTTTTCCTGCGTGGCTACTTAAATACGAGAAAATGACACTTCGCTGTAACGATGCGCTTTATTTGGCGAAGGTTAAAAGATATTTAGACGCCCTTCTTTGCAGAGTGCGTAAACATCTTGCCTCTAACGGCGGGCCAATAATAATGATTCAAATCGAAAACGAATACGGTTCTTACGGCAACGATAAAGACTATCTTCGCGCAATTGCTAAAATATATAAAGAGAACGAAATAGACTGTATGTATTTTACGTCTGACGGATCGTGCGATTCTATGCTTTCGGGCGGAACGTTAGAGGAATATTTAACCGTTGTTAACTTCGGCTCTAACCCCAACGGTAATTTTGAGGCGCTTAAAAAGTTTAAGCCCAATCAACCGCTTATGTGTGGTGAATACTGGTGCGGATGGTTTGACCACTGGTTTGAAAATCACCACACGCGCACAACGGAAGATCTTTGCGCAGATTTTGAAAACTTCTTTAAACTTAATGCATCCTTCAACTATTATATGTTCCACGGTGGCACGAATTTTGGGTTTATGAACGGTGCTAATTGTGACGAGGGATATGCGCCCACCGTTACAAGTTACGATTATTGCGCGCTTTTAAATGAAGCGGGTGATAGAACGCCACATTATTACGCAGTAAGGGAAGTGATTGCAAAGTATTGTGGGGAAGTTCCTGCGCTTACCGCCAGCGAAACAAAAAAGAAGGCGTATGGCAAGGTTGAACTTACCGAAGTAGCCGACTTGTTTGAAAATATTAACGATATATCAACGCCCATAAGCCATCCCGTTCCAACGCATATGGAAGAATTTGGGCAAAACTATGGATATATTTTATACAGTTCTATTTTGCAAGGTGCGCTTGAGAGAAATACTTTAACTATAGAAAAGGTTCACGATCGCGCGCAAATATTTATTGATGAAAAATTGCAAGGCACCTATTGCAGATGGGAAATGCCTAATGAAGACCAAAAGGTTGCCTTAGAGTTAAAAAGAGGGCAATCCGTTAAGCTTGATATTCTTGTGGAAAATATGGGGCGCATAAATTACGGCCCGGAATTACAAAAGGAGAAAAAGGGCGTTAGCGGTGTTAGAATGGGAAGACAATACCATTTTGGTTGGAAGATACACTGCCTTCCTATGGAAGCTGAACTTGATAATCTTAAGTTTAAAAAAGCGCCAAAAAATAAAATTACCTCACCAACCTTTGTGCGCGGGGTGCTAAATATAAACGAAGATCCTGCAGATACGTTTATCCGTCTTAACGGATTTACAAAAGGCTTCGTTAAAATTAACGGCTTTAATTTGGGTAGATATTTTAACAGCGCCGGCCCACAAAAAACACTATTCGTTCCTGCCCCCATTTTAAAGAAGGGCAAAAACGAAATTCTTGTTTTTGAATCAGACTGCGTTAACGATTTTACGGTTGAATTTTTAGATAAACCGGACCTTGGTTAGGTGCGTTATTTAAGGGTTGAAAACAAACAGTAAAAACAAATCAACTATTCGTTAATAGCGCTATAGGGCCACTTTTGGGTGTTCTTAGTATAAGAATTGCGAAAAAATATATTAAGCTTTTAACGTTTGATAGTGGAATATAAGAACAAATACGCTTAATCAGGATTGCGGAAGCTTTTTAAATTACAATAAACCTTTTAGTAAAAAAGATGGTGTAATTTTAAGGTGAAAAAGTCTTTATTAAGTGAAAGTTTAAACGGCAATTTATCATACTTAAAAAGTTAAAAATAGCATAAAAGGAAAAATTATGAAATATAAGGCTTGGGAAAAATTAGCAAGTAAATATAATACCCAGTGGGTTCAAAAGTATTCGCTAACCCCCACTAGGCGAGAGGTGAAAAAACTGGTTCTTCCCCTTCTTGAAGAAAACGCCGAATTAAAAATTTTAGACGTTGGTTGCGGAACAGGTCAGTTAATAGGCGAAATAAGCGAGCATTACAGTGAAGTGAATTATTTGGGTATTGACGTAACCAAGAATATGATAGAGGTTGCAACTCAAAATAATAGCGGTAGCAGAATTAGATTTTTAAACGTTTCCGTTGATGATTTTGTTTCCGATGAAAAATTTGACGTTATTATTTGCACACACGCTTTTCCTTATTTTCCTAATAAAAGTGAAGCTATGCAAAAAATGGCATCCCTTTGCAATAGAGGCGGAAAGGTTATAATAGTAAGCTCTTCAACCAATAACGTAAAGGATTGGTTTATAAACTTGCTTGTTAAAACAAGAACTAGCAGGGCAAGATATCTTTCTATTAAGCAGATGAAAAAATTGTTTTCTTCAGCCGGGCTTGAAGTAAAGAAAGTACAGGTTATTCGCGAACGCGCATATATGCCTACCATTGCATTGATGTGCGCAGAAAAAACCAATGATTAAAATCAATTAGCGGTTCACACGCTCCGCCAAACAAAAAGGCAGGTTTTACCTGCCTTTTTTGTGTGTGAAAAGTGATTTATAAATGGGTTTGATGGGGAATTTACTTGTAGGAATAAAAGGGTTGGTTATAATAAATAACAATTTGAATTGTTAACGTTTTTTAAATAATATTATAAAGGTAAAAGTATTGATAATCGCGCTATAGAGTCACTTTTGAGTAAAAATATTGCTTTATTATTTAAAACAAAGCAGATAAACATCAAGGATAGATTAAGCAAGTAAGAGGGCTTACTGATATGCTATAAATAATAAGTTTATCAATGGTTACAAGAGGTTTAGAATAAACGCAATGAATTTATTTAGGCAGTGATAACGGTTGATAAAAAGCAAAAGTTGTGGTATAATAATTTTAAAGGAGAATTATTTTATGGATGCATTTTGGATAATGCTTAAAAACGTACTTTTGTTCGTTGCGTACGCAGTGCCCGGTGTTTTGTTGGTAAAAAGCAAGCTGTTAAAAACCAGTGAAAGCTTGGCTCTTTCTAAGGTGCTAACTTACGTGGGTATGCCATTCTTGATTTTATCCAGTACGTTAAGCATAGAGTTAACAAAATCTTTTGCAAAAACGGCAATAACCGCGGTTGTGTTTTGCTTTGTTATAACCTTTGCATTCTTCTTTTTAACGATTTTGTTAACTGCAAAGGAAAAGGAAGAAAAAAAGCGTGGCGTTATGCGTTTTGCAATGACTTTTTCTAATAACGGCTTTTTAGGCATACCTTTGGCAATGGCGGTTTTTAAGGATAACCCATTTATAATTTCCGTTGCGGTGGTGTTCAACATTATAAATAATATAATGCTATACACAATGGGCGCTTATTTAATATCTGGTGATAAAAGTAAAATCAGTTTAAAAAAGGCGTTAATAAATCCCGTTGTTATTTCATTTGTTTTGGGTATTGCTTTAAACCTAGTGGGAATAAAAAATTACCTTCCGGAAGTTGTAACATTTTCAGATGGGCTTAAAAATATAGTAACCCCACTTTCAATGATGATTTTGGGTATTAAGCTTGCAAACGTTCCGGTTAAAGAGCTTTTTAACAACTTAACCGTTTATTACGTTTCATTTATTAAGTTAATAGTAATGCCTCTTGTATCGGTTGTTTTAGGAGTGCTTTTAATTAAAGCGCTTAATCTGCAAATGGATGCAATTTACGCATTCTTTATTGCGTTTGCAGTACCCACTGCGTCGTTGGCAACAACCTTTGCCGACCAGTTTGCCGGCGATACTCACAGTGCAGTTACCTGTACGTTGGGTAGCACTCTTTTATCTGTAATAACCATACCGGCATTGTTTTATTTGCTTAATTTAATTCTTCCGTTTATTAACTGATTAAAAACGAAAGTCGCGTTAATCAATCTATAGCGCGACTTTTTTGTAAGTTTCCCTCTATTATTTTGGTTTTAGTCTTATAAAAACCACTTTATTAAACCTAAAACGGCGAATGATTTACCGTGTTATTAAACGGTAAATGCATTAAGGTGTAAATAAGAATTTTTAAACAAAATGCTTGAAAAAGAACACGTTGTATGATATAATAAAATAGCGATAATAAGCTTAAACTATTAGGAAAGAAGTATGTTAGCGTATAGCTATATTTCAAAAGGGAAATTTGGTTTAGTAGAAAAGGCAAAGCCTAAAATACAGCACGAAAGAGATGCTATCGTAAAGGTTACTCTTGCAAGTATTTGTTCCAGTGATATTCACATTAAGCACGGAAGTGTACCAAGGGCGGTTGAGGGCGTTACCGTTGGGCATGAAATGGTTGGCGTGGTTGAAGAGGTTGGCTCTGCGATTACGCACGTAAAACCCGGGGACAGAGTTACGGTAAACGTAGAAACCTTTTGCGGTGAGTGCTTTTTTTGCAAAAAAGGTTTTGTTAATAACTGCACAGATGAAAACGGCGGTTGGGCGCTTGGTTGCCGTATTGATGGCGGTCAGGCAGAATACGTTCGCGTGCCATTTGCAGACCAAGGCTTAAACAAGATACCGGATAGCGTAACCGATAGGCAGGCGCTTCTTGTTGGTGACGTGCTTGCAACCGGCTATTGGGCAACTAAAATATCAGAAATAACCAAAGATGATACCGTTTTAATTATTGGTGCAGGGCCAACCGGGATTTGCACTTTGCTTTGTACTATGCTTAAAAATCCCAAGCAAATTATAGTTTGCGAAAGGGATGAAAGCCGTATAAAGTTCGTAAAAGAAAATTATCCTTCTGTTTTAACCGTTACCCCTAAAGAATGTTTGGATGTTGTTCGTAATAAAACTGAGCACGGCGGGGCGGACGTGGTTTTAGAGGTTGCCGGCTCGAATTCCACCTTCCGTTTAGCGTGGGAATGCGCGCGCCCTAATGCTATTGTTACGGTGGTTGCACTTTACGATAAGGCGCAAACCTTACCCTTGCCAGAAATGTACGGCAAGAATTTGACCTTTAAAACGGGTGGCGTTGATGGTTGCGACTGTGAAGAAACGTTAAGGTTAATTGCAGAAGGTAAGTTAAACACAGAACCGTTAATCACGCATACGTACCCTCTTAATCGCATTCAAGAAGGGTATGAAATATTTGAAAATAAGTTAGATGGTGTTATAAAAATTGCAGTGGAGTGTTAAATATGAAAATTAAAAAATTGTTACCTATTATTTTATCCGCGTTTTTATTCGTGGGCTGTAATCCTTCGCAAACTCAAGCAAAGAGCTACAAACAGGTTAGTATGGAAGAGGCCGTGCAGATGATGAAAGAGCAAAGCGGATATATTATTTTAGACGTGCGTACGCCTGAAGAATATTCGCAAGGCCATATACCAAATGCAATAAATTTACCTAATGAAAATATAAGCTCTGCAGATATGGCGCAGTTACCTAAAAAGGATCAGTTGATTTTTGTTTATTGCAGAAGTGGCAGAAGAAGTAAAGAAGCCGCACAAAAGCTAGTAAATCTTGGTTATACCAACATAGTAGAAATGGGCGGAATTCTTGATTGGAAGGGTAAATTAGAAGTTTAATTTTACAAAAAAACGCAATATGGTTGAATAAGTGAAAATTGCGTTAATCGACTTATAGCGCGACTTTTTGCGCTATTTAAAGCAAAATAAATAAAAAATAACAAAAAAGCAGAGCGGTGAATTTAATTCCATTCTCTGCTTTTTTAATTGGTAATAAATTCTTGCTTTAGTTGGCGGTATTAAAACGCTTTGCTCTTTTTAGCTTTAACTAAAGATTAAATTAAAGCTGATAAATCTTGAACGTTTTCCGTAATGAAGCTTGTGCAAACGAAGGTTTGCGTGTTGTGGGGAACCTCTTGGCCAAGCGCGGTATGCTTAACCTCTAGCTTTAAACAAATACCGGTTAACTTATCTGCATAGTAGTAATAATATGCGCTATTATTTTTACCGCCAACACCAATTTTAAAAACGTTGCACTCTCTACCTAAAACGAAGTCGCTTCCGTCAAGCTTTGCGGTGGGCATAAATTGCTTTTTACTTTCTTCTGAATATGCGTTAACCTCTGCAGTTTTTTCATCAACAACCTTTTTGGTGTATTTTTGTGTTTGGTTAGCAATAAAGGTGCCGTTTTCATCTTTTTGATATAAGGTGTAAGTTCCGTTTGAGTTAATAAATAACTGTTCGCTTTCGCCGTTATTGGTGTAAACGTTACCCTTTTCATCAACCGTTTTGGTTAGAGTTTTAACAATTCCTTCCGCCGTGGTAACCTCGTAAGTGATGGAATAGGTTTCGGGGTAGATAACCGCGTTTTCTAAGTTCTTCATAATAGAGCAAGAAGAGAAGGTGAAGGTTGCAATTAGCGCGATAGCGCAGGTGATTAGAGCTACAAGTTTTTTCATTTTTAAATTCTCCTTACGTGAGGGGTTTTTTGCCTCGTATTTATTTTACGCCCTTATTATAGCCTTTAAGTGTTTAAGTATTTTTAAAAACTCGTAAGTTCTTTTTTAAAGTTTTGTTAAATATTTGTAAAGGAAACAAAAAAAAGACAAAAATAGCAAAAACAACTGTAAAAAGTTTAAAAGTAATCAATTTTTCTTTTTACGCTAACAACTGCTCTTTATTTTACGCGCGCTACGCGTATAAATAATGAAAGGTAAATTAAAAAAAATCATTGACATTTATATTTTGCTGTGATATAATAAACTTCGGTAAACATAACCTTATGTTTACTAAACAATATTGTTAAGGGGTGGTTTTGTGAAAAAACTTATTATTTTACTTTTACTGGTTTGTTTGACCTTTGTGGCTTGCAAAAATGATGAAGAAAGTCAAAGTTCATCTGAATATTCAAGCATAGAACAGGTTCAACCCGATTCAAGCACTAATGAAGATTCAGGGAATGGCGAAGAGCCCGGCGGAAACGAAAAACCCGATTCTTCATACACGAGCTTATCATTTTCTAATAAGAATGCAAGCAAGGTAAACACTACTGCTACTTTTGATATTGATCAATATAAAGAAAGCGCAGGCACGAAAATAGTTCCCTTCCAAATTTTTGGCGAAGGAATGTGTTTACAGCGTGATGCAATCAACCGTATTTGGGGTAGCGTATACAATAACGGCACCGTTGTTGCGCACAATATAGCAATAGAATTTAACGGCGGTATTTATTACGGCACGGTTGAAAACGGTAAGTTTGAAATTTATTTGCCGATGATGAATGCCGGTGGCCCCTTCACCTTAACCTTTATTTCAGAGGTTGGCAGAAAGACTTTAAATAACGTATATATTGGCGAAGTGTTCCTTCTAAGCGGACAGTCTAATATGGAATTTAGACCTCAAGATTCTAAGGGTGCGTTAAGCGATTTATATGCAACTAACGAGTGTATTGATAGCGAAATCCGTATGTATAGAGTGGGTTGGAACACCCCCACGGAACCCTCTTTAGACGTTCTTAACTATGCACAGTGGACGGGCGCAAACAGAAGTTCAATAGCTTCCTTTAGTGCAATAGGTTATTTATTCGGTAAGCAAATGCACGAAGCATTAGGTTGCCCCGTTGGTTTAATCGCAAACCCTGTTGGCGGTTCTAGCATAGAGTTCTGGTTGAGTGAAGAAAACTATAACAAGGTACAGGAAATTTACACTACGTATACTGATAATTCAACCATTATGACGCCTTGCTTAGGCTATAACGGTATGCTTTACCCCTTACAGGGAATCAACATAAGAGGTGTTGTGTGGTATCAAGGTGAAAGTAACGCCTTTGGCACTCAAGAATATTATGACGTTGCTTTAAAGATATTTATGGATCAGTGCAGAGCGATGTTTGATAACGATCAGTTATTCTTTAGTATTTGCGAGCTTGCAAGATATCAAGGCTTACCCTATGCGTATAGTGTTGTAAACGAAAGAATTAACGATGTTGCTAAAAACGATCCCTACGTGGTTGTTGCAAGAAACCTTGATCAAGGCGACTGGTTTGATATTCACCCCGTTAACAAGCGCGAAATTTCAAGAAGAGCGGCTTATGAAGTATTAAGAGTATTCTTTAAGATGGAAAAGCCTGCCCCCGTTACCGTTAGCGGTTATACCTTTAATCAAGACGGAACTGTTAGCATAGAGCTTTCTACAAATGCAAGCTTAGTAAACGGCAGTAACGGCTTTGAGGTTTACGTTAACGGCAAATATACTTACAACTGCGATGCTACTATTGAAGGCAACGTTATTACCTTAAGCGCGGCAGGCGCAATTACCAAGGTAAGATACGGCTATACTGCAGTTATGAGTGAGGACGTTCAAAACGACGTTAGTAAAACTGTAACCGTGTACGATGAAAACGGCTTCCCCTTAGATTTATTTATAATCGTTGATGAAGCTTCTATTATTCCCGGCGTACCCGATGCACCCAGCCTATCTACTGGTTATTGTGATAGCGGTTACGAAATAACCGTTGATAAAAGCGGTGATTACGTAATAAATAAAACCGCCAATGCAGGTCAATGGACGGCGGCTCAGCTTGCTATAACTGATTACTCAAGTAAATACGACCAATTAACCATTAAATTTACCACAGAAAACGTTAACAGATTCTGTGTTCAAATGATAGTTGGCGGTATTACTGCAACAACAGGTCAGCCTTACACAATGTACATTGTTTTATATAACGCAACCGTAACCGATGGCGAGCATGAAATAAGTATTGATTTAAACGATATTCCTATGTGTGATGCGAATTGGAACGTGATAGCAGGCTCAAGTATTAAAAATTATCAAATTCAAAGCTTAACTTTTAGTTTGGATACTGCGGTAGAACCTAATCAATTAGTTAAAGAAGATGCTTCTTGTACTATTAGCAATATAATGTTTACTCTTGGCGAAAACTAAAAATAAATGCAAAAAAAGGGAAGAGTGCAAAAACTCTTTCCTTTTTGTTCATTATTTCTTAAAAGTGCGTTAAACGACCTATACGCACACTTTTGCTAAAAAAAAGAAAAATTAAAGCAAATATATGATATTTTTTCGTAAATTTATATTTTGACTTTTTTTAACTATTTGGTATAATGTAATTATAGAATTTACTCTATTGAATTTTGGTAATTGGGGGTAATTATGAAAAAGGTTTTTTCTGTTGCAATAATCGGTTGCGGTTCGCGTGGGCGCGGTGCTTACGGTAAGAGTATGTTTGCGCGCAAAGATGAATTTAAAATCGTATCCTTATGCGATATAAACGAACGTATTTTAGAAATTGCAAAAAACACCTTTGAGGTGGAAGATAGCAATTGCTTTACTAATAGCGAACTCTTTTTTGAAAAGAAAAGAGCGGACGTTTTAGTTCTTGCAACCCAAGATAGAGATCACGTTTCTATGTGCGTAAAGGCGCTAAGCTTGGGCTATGACGTGCTTTTAGAAAAACCTATTTCACCAATAGAAAGCGAACTTTATGAGTTGCTTGAAGCGCAGAAAAAATACGGCGGTAAGGTTATAGTTTGCCACGTTCTTCGTTACGCGCCTGCATTTGTGAAAATCAAACAAATTATAGATAGCGGTGTTATTGGTAAAATCGTTACCATTGACTGGACGGAGCAGGTTGCCTACTGGCATCAAGCGCATAGCTTCGTAAGGGGTAATTGGCGTAATGACCAGCAAACCTCGCCAATGATTATGCAAAAGTGTTGCCACGATTTAGATATGTTGCAATATTATGCAAACTCTAAATGCGAAAGCGTTTATTCCGTTGGCGACTTGGCCTTTTTTAACAGGCAAAATCAACCCGAAGGGGCTGCGGATAGATGTCAGGACTGTAAGTATATCAACACCTGCCCGTACAGTGCGGAATTGGTTTACGTTAAACAGTTCGTTGATATTGGCAGTGTTACAGGGTGGCCATTTGACGTTGTGGATTTAACTAGACCTATTACGGTAGAAAGTTTACGTAAGGCATACCAAAATAATCAGTACGGTAGGTGTGTTTTTGCTTGCGATAATAACGTGGTAGATAATCAAAACGTATTCATTAAATTTGAAAACGGCATAAAGGCAAACCTAGTTATGACTGGCTTTACCGGTTATGCAGGAAGAAAGGTTGTTATTCACGGAACGCTTGGTGAGATAGAAATGGATGAAAACAGAGATATGTTAAAGCTTTCTGTATTCGGCGAGGAAAAGGACGTTTATGACGTTAGAAAGTCAGAAGCGTTTAGCATAAAGGATATCATTCAAAGCACTTCTAAAGATGAGTTCGGTCACGGTGGCGGTGATGAAATGCTTGTTAAAGATTTCTATAAGGCGCTAACGGAAGATGGGGATGCAGAAACCACTTTGGCTAAATCTATAGAAAGTCACTTAATGGCGTTGGCTTCTGAAAAATCACGCAAAACGGGTGAAAAAATTAAAGTTCATAACTAAAAATAAAATCAAAAAAAGGGGTTGACCGGTATAAACGGTTAACCCTTTTTTATATTGTAAAATCATTAAAAGTGCGCCTATAGCACGGTTAACAGAGCTTTTTTAATTGTTACCAATAAAAAAGCTACCGCAAAAGGGTAGCTTTTTACGTTTGTTTTGTGTTCTTAAACAAGAGGCTTACTTATCTATTTGTTCTTTAAATAACTTTAGCCATTCGTTTGCAATTAAGGTTGCACCTGCAACGGTGGGGTGAACGCCGTCATCTAAAAGTGCGCTTGAACCAACCTCTTTTGCCTTTGCGGTGAATAATTCCTGTAAGGGTAGGAAGTAAAGATTGTATTCCTCGGCTAGCTTTTTAACCACCTTTGCGTAATCGTAAATTTGTGAAAAGATTTCAAACTTGTTGGGGATTTCTTCTGTATTACGGGTTGCACTACCTTCTAAAACAAAGGGTTCGCAAAGAATAATTTTAACGTTGGGTAGTTCTTTTAAGGTATCTTCTAAAAGCATACGGTAAACCTTTTCAAAGCGAGCAACGTCAACGCCGTTTTTAAAATCAAGTTCATGCCAAATATCGTTAACACCGATTAAAATACTTAATAGGTCGGGGTTTAAATTCCACACGTCAGATTTTATTCTTGCGTATAAATCAACAACGCGGTTACCGCTTATGCCTCTGTTGTAAATTTGGTGTTTATGGGGGTTTGCAAAATGTAAATTCCCTGTAATAAAAATGGGGTAACCAAAGCCGTAACTGCCAACGTATTCAGGGGTGTTAAATTCGCGGTTTCTACCCATATCGGTAATGCTGTCGCCGAATAATACTATTTTCATAATTTTATTTCCCGTGAGTTTTGTTTTATAATATTTTTAAAATTTTTAATCATGCATATGTGCCGTTAATCGACCTATAGCGCGGTTTTTAGTTTATTTTAAGCCTTTTTACCTCTAAAATAATATCATCCATTCGTTCTTCTAATTCATCAACTTTGCCGTTTAATAGATCTTTACGGTTTTGAACGTAAGCAAGCTCTGCCTTATAGTAGGTTTTTGCACGAATTGCTTTTTTGATGGACCATATTAAAACAACAACCGCAATTGCTAAATTAACTATGCCGTAAATCCCCATTATATTAACGAACTTTTCTAATGTTACGGTATAGGTTTTTTCCGTAATGCCAAATATAGAAGCGATACCGCTTAGTTTAAGTTTTTCTAAATCTAATTCATATTCCCAATTTTCATCAATTACCATGCCTTCCTTGCCGTCTATTTCTAAACTGATTCCACTGCCAACGAACGCCACGGGATCAGCTTTATAAAGCGCATAAAGACCGGTTAAAATACCGCCTTGAAGTAGGGTAGAGAAAATTATATAAATAACAACTAATAACAAAAATGGGTGAAATGCTTTAAACTTCTTTTTGTTTACGTTGTAACCGTTATATCTTTCAATATAATCGCTTGCCACAGAGCACTGTAAAAAATCATCCTCTAATTCTTTTAGCTTTGCGTTTCTAGCGGTGCTTTCATCTCTGGTAAAAGTTACTTCAAAAACACCTCTTTCGGTAAGTTCAACACTGGCGTTCCAACCAAAAACCTTACGGCTTTCAACCTGTTGCTTTGCCAATTGGGCGTCTTCATATATCTCAACTATTCTAGCCATAATTTACCCCCTATATTTAGATTTAAGCACCTTCCACTTCTTTTGCTCTAACGTTTCTTCAGTGTAAGAGCATTCGTGGCATAAGTAGGTGTATTTTGCAAGATTAGAATAATCATCGTATTCCTTAACGTAAGAAACACTGCCGTAAATGGGTGCAGTAGTTACCTTTGTGCTACCGTCTGTATAGTAGGTTGTGGTTGTTTTAGTGCCGACGCGTTCCGATCTGCTTTCGTGTTCTTTGTGTGAACCGTCCATTTTTTCGCCAAAATCTTTTGAGCTTTTAACCCTAAAAACAGTGTTGAATCTACCGCAAACGGGGCAAATGCTAAGGCTGTTTCTTGCAGATATCATTCCTAAAAAATAACCCATGGGAGATATTATTGCAGGGAGTAGGTAAAAGGTTGCAAATGCGCTTTCCACGCTTACCGTTTTAGCAACTAAAACAAGGTAAACGGCATAACATATAACCGCAACCGCTAAAATAATAGAAAAAATTAGGTTTGCTCTTAGCTTTCTTATAAAAGGATTGCCATCATGCCCAATTTCGCCGTGGCAGGAATCCACAAATTCAATCATTCGTTTTTTAGAAAAGGCAAAAACAAGTAAAAATGTTGCAATTGCAAAAATGCCAAGCACTGCAAAGGTTAGCGGTAGGGATTGGCTTAATTTTACGTCTATATCGCCAATAAAAGCAAACCCAATGGTCATAAGTACCATATAACACGCATAGCAAATTATTGCGCCTGCAAATATAGAAAGGTAGCCCGCCGAAAGCTTATCTCGCACTTTTCTTTTGTAGCAAGGCAAATCTCTTTCATTCCAAACTTCAATATCGGTTAGATATTTATTGGATGACACTGAAATTTCATCCGTTTTTACGGTGGAAGTTCCAATAAATTCCATAAAGAAATCCTCCTTTAATTAAAATATACAGTTATGATACACCGAAAAACCTGCATTGTCAAGTGTTTAGGAATTTTTTTAAGGCTTTTAATAAAAAAAGCAAGCATATTTTAGCTGTGTATGCTTGCCTTTTACTTATTTAATTTATAATATTTTTTATGATAAATTTATCAATGAATATGCTGTTAATCGACCTATAGGCAGGGTTTTTAGGGCTAACCCCCCAAAATTATCCGTTAAGAATAAAATTGGCTATATCATCTAAACTTTTTGCTTCAAACGTCACCCTTAAGCCTTTATCGTTTGGCGCGTTTTCAGGGTTTAGCCAAACACAGTCCAAATCGGCGTTATTTGCGCCTTGAATATCGCTTGTTAAAGAGTCCCCAATAACCAAGGTGCGCTTTGCATCGTAGCCCACTATTTTTTGTGCCACTAAATCAAAAAATAACTTTTGTGGCTTGCTTACGTTCATTTGCTCTGAAATAAAAACGCACTCTAAATAGGGTAGAATTGGGGAATCCTTTAGCCTACCTTCCTGAACCTTCGTAACTCCGTTAGTGATTATGAAAATGCGCTTGTTTGCGCTTTTTAATTTTTCTAATAAGGGCAACGTGTCTTTAAATAAAATACTCTTTTTAGAAAGGGCAGTCAAATAATCATCGTTCATTTTAACGGCATCGCCATAACGGTTAACCGCCTCTAAAAACTGCGAAAAACGGCGAACGACTAAAATCTCTTTTGTAACCAATCCAAGTTCTAACGCCTGCCAATTTTCATGGTTAATTTTTTTATACAATTCAAAATTTTCATCTGTAGAAGCAACGCCGTATTTGGGCGCTATTTCAAAAAAGGCAAGCTTTTCAGACTCGTCAAAATCAAAAAGTGTTCTGTCTGCATCAAAAAGTAAAATATCGTAACTCATAACTAAATTTTAGCATAAAAGTAATTATATTGCAAGTATAAAGCGGGCTATCTGTAATTTTTACACGTAACCGTTACCTTGTAGCTTAAACGGGTTAAAAGGCTATCCTTAAGTTCGTAATAGTGCTTTGAATTATACCTATAAAGCAATTCCTTTAACTGTAAAAAATCGCATTCGCTTTTTATTGAAAGGTCTATTAACCGTGCTATATGCCCACTTATTACCTTTTCAAGTTCCTTTAATCCTTCGGGTGAAACCTTGTTTGCTTTGGCAAGCTCCGTTACGTTTTCGTGTGAATAGGTTTCCTCTTTTTCGCAAATCAAGGTAAGATTAACCTCTAAATTAGGTATTCCGTTTTTTACAAGAAGTTTAATATTTGGTTTATTAGACACTATCGAAATAAGCGCGTTTATTTGCTTGCCTTCTCTTTCTATTTTAATTGGAATAAAAGATTCGCGCACGTTTTTTGTAAGAAGATTAAAGCAATGCGTTTCTTCCTGTGTGAAGGTGCAGGCTATTTTACCTTTAGAAAATACTAAGGTTTTACTTGCATCAAAAACCGTTTGGTCGCTTTGCTTAGAGCTAGACTGTGATTGAGAATCTGTTGAGCCTGATCCCTCACCGCTAGCCATGGGTGTTACTTTGCTTTTGTTTTCACTTTTTTGCGACTGGTTAGAAGAGTTTGATTGCTGGTCGGATGATCCCTTTGGTTTATCTTGTGTTTTAATGGTGGAAATTAGCGGTGCGTAGCAAAATTCAGAATGCGAACGGCTAAAGGCGGTAAACTCGCGTACGTCACTAACCAAAACGGAACTTGACCTATCAAGGTTTCTTAGCAGTATTTTTTGCAGTGCGAATGAAGAGATATGATCTAACGGGGTAGCGCTCATTAGCGTTTCCTTCGCGCTTTTTTCGGTTGTTGCAATTATCGCTGAATTTTGGAAGCGGTTAGAGGTCAAAATATAATCCACAACGGGCATAAAATCACTTTTAACAAGCTCGTTGCCAAGCAAAATCAGATTGCAAAAGGTGAGCTTTGGGTACCACCCCGTTTCAAGCGAAATTTTTTCTAATGCGCCAAAAAGGGTGTTATCCGTTGCATACAAAACTGCGTCACTGTTAGAGGTGCTTTGATTGGTCGCTTGGGGCAATGCGATTTGCGCGGTTACCTCTAGTTTGTTGTCTTGTGTTTTATCTATTCCAAGTGCAACTATAATGGCGGTTTTTTCTATATTTATAAGCTGAAAGTCGTTTGTGAAATATGCCAATAGACAGATTAAAAAGAGTAAAATCAAAAGCTTAGCCTTTTTGTTTTTCAATTTTCTTTCCTCCTAAGCTAAGAAGCGGAAGTAAATATCCGCATAGTATATAAAATGGGGTTAAATATTTGGTGGTAAAGCTTAAAACCTCTTCGTATTTTGAAGAAAAGAGTATAATTATTACAAGCAGTAAAAGTGTAATAACTGAAGCCGGCACAATACCGCTTTTAAGCGAAAAAGCTTCGCTTATGCACTTGGTTGCAATCACAACCGGTAAAGCGCAGGCAATAGCACCGCTCATAGCAAGTAAAAAAAGCGCAACGTAATCAAACCTGCCAACGTTAACCAACGTTACCCCAAATATGCTCATAGAATTAAGCGCAAGTTCTTGCGATGGGGCAATATAGCTAAATATGGAATAAAAGGTTGCAAAGTATAAAATAACCGTAACCGCCATAATTGCATACCCTAAAAATATATACTTAAAGGATGATTTTTTTCTTTTAAAAAAGCCCGTAAAAAAGAGTAAATAAATAGAATCGTTAAACCACGAAAGTGCGTTTAACGCGCATATAGGGGCACTTTTATTGCTAAAAGCTAATAAAGGAAGCATATTTTTAAAGTTTGCCGTGGGAATGGATAAAAATAAAATTAAAAAAATACCCACACCGCTTACAAAAAGGCTTAACTGGCAGGTTCTTCCCAAGGTGGTGTACCCCTTGACCGCAAGAAAAAAGATTACTATAAAAACCGGGTAAAAAACGGGGGCTTGGGGTAGCGTTTCGTAAAAGGCGTTTTCTATAAATTCCTTTTGTTCAATAAGTGGAATAATTGCTTTTGCGGTAAAAAACAGTGCGTAAAGTAAAAATATGATCTTTGCAAAGGATAAAGAGTAACGTTGTGATAATATTTCAAAAAAGCTTAAGCCCTCGTATTTTTTGCTTAGGTACATGCAAAGAAATATAATCAAAATGTCTGCGGTAAAATTTATTAAAAGGGGTTGCCATAACTTTTCACCACAGTAACCGGCAAACACCGCAGGTGCGGTTATAAGCTTTATAAGTGGGCAAACGGCAATAAAAAGCGCGCATATTTGTTGGGCGTTAATTTTGCTTTTATTCATCGCAGTCCTCCTTAATTTTTAACCGAGTTTTATTTTTACTCTTTAAAGATTTTGGTCTATTTTTCATATTGGTAAGAAAGTCCATGGTAATGCCGTCTTTAAAATCTTGCAAAACGGTGGGGGCGTAAGGTGCTAAAATAGGCACGCCAAAGTTATCAATAGAGCACAAATAGATTGCTATGAAAGCCGAAAGAAGGGCAATTCCGTAACCGCCAAGACTGCCTGCGATAATAAGATAAACAAGGCGTAAAACACTCATAGAATCCACCATGTCGGGCGCGGTGTATAGGCAAATACCGGAAAGCGCCATAATCATAATCGTGGGGGTGGAAACAATACCTGCTTTGACGGCGGTGTCGCCCAAAACAAGTGCGCCAACGATAGAAAGAACCATACCAACGTATTTTGGCATTCGTATACTTGCTTCGTTTAATATTTCAAATATAAGCAGAGTGAAAAACATTTCAAAACTGGGCGAAAGCGGTATTCCTTTGATACTGCTTACTATCGTCAGCAGAAAATTTAGCGGTATAATTTGCAAGTGGAAAAGCTGTGCAGAAACAAAAAGAGCGGGCAGTAGTATTGCAAAGGCAAGTGAAATTAGCCTTATAACTCTTTCCATATTAGCCCTGTAATTGTTCACAAAGTAATCCTCTGAACTCTGTAAATCCTCAATGATCATATAGGGAACGGTTATTGCAATGGGTGAGCCGTCTACCAAAATTCCAACCCGTCCCTCAAGCAGTTTTTGCACGAAAATATCCGGTTTTTCAGTATTACCTACCTGCTTAAAAAGTGAGGTTTTTCGCTGATTTATCGCCTTTGCTACATAAGAACTATCGGGAATAGAGTCTATTTCTATTGATGCAAGCCCCTTTTTTACCTTATTAACGATACCGCTGTTTGCAATTGATGAAATATAGCAAAGGCAAACGGTGGTTTTGCTGTATTTACCAATTTCTTGATTTTCTAAAACCAACTCTTTAACCTTTATTCTGCGCCTAAGCATGCTAAGGTTAATTTTTAAGCTTTCCGTGAAGCCTTCCCGCGGGCCTCTAACAACGGTAGAGGTAGGCGGTTCTGCAATAGCCCTTGTGGGATAGGTTAAAAAATCGCAGGCAATCAAAAACTCCTCATTTTCACAAAAGAGCAGGGCTTGACCGGCTAAAAGCTTAGTCATTCCCTCTTCAAGCGTTGTAATTTTTGTTAAGTTTGGTATTTGTAAACTATAAAAAACCTCTTCTAAAGTAGTTGGATTAAGCGCAAAAATAGGGCGTATTAAAAGGTCGCCTATTCTATTTTTATCGGTAATAGAGTCCACGTAGCAAAGTTGATAGCTTTTTTGATTGCATTTAAACTCATAATAAATAACGTCTGCGCAAGCCACCTTTTGCTTTATAACTTTGATGTTTTCTTCTATCCTTTTTTTAATTTTCATAAGGGTAGTATGCTAAATACAGGGGTAATTATTCTTTTTTACGGCTTAATTAATTGTA
>JAZSMG010000168.1:0-6701 GCA_045535775.1 Christensenellaceae bacterium
TTAGTGCGTAATAACTGTATTTCTTTAACTAAATTTGCACAGTTTTTTTCAAAATTCAATAAAGAATCTTTTTCAAGTTTAGCTTTTTCAAGGTAATCAATTATCTCTTGATACGTAGCACCGTATTTGCGTGAAAAATTGCTATAAACTTCTAAGCGTTGCTCAATTTCATCAATATTTAATCCATCACCGTCAAAACCGCTAAGTATATCATCAACGGTAGATGAAAAATCATCTAGCTCATCCCGTATTGCAACAATTTTATCTAAAAGTTGACTATAATTATTACCTAAATCACAAATACTTTTTAAGTTATGCTCCGCAACTAGAATTGCATCAGTTGCTCCGCCCTCATTTGAAATTGCGGAATGAACGCCTTGCAATGCGTTAGTCAATTTTTCAAAGTTTAATGCAAGAACTCTATTGTGTAAAAGTTCTTCTTTTTCACCTTCTTTTATTTCAGCTCTTTCTATCTCGTTAATTTGATATTCTAATAAATCTAAACGTCTTATTCGTTCATCAGGATTACCGCCAAGAGAATCGAATTGTTTCTTAACTAAATTAAGTTTATCTAAAATAGCAGACAAGTCGTTTAAATCATTAGTAAGATTTGCACCTGAATCAATACATTCTAATTGTTTTGTCTTAGAAAGAAGCAAAAAATGTTCACTTTGTCCATGAACGTCAACTAAAAGAGAAGTTATTTTTTTTAACATGGTTGCAGTTACGTTTTCACCGTTAAGTTTAATGTAACCATTGCCATTCATATCAAATTTACGTTTAATAATTAGCTCATCAGAGCTTTCAATATCAAAATCTTGCAATAAATCGTTGATTTGCACGGGATAATTGTTAAACACACAGGTAACTAAGCAGGATTGTTCTCCGTGTCTAATCATTGTTTTATCAGCTTTCGCGCCTAAAACAAAGTTTAGAGCATCCAAAATAACCGATTTACCGGCGCCGGTTTCACCCGAAAGTATATTAATGCCCTCGCAAAATTCTATTTCTGCTTCATCAATTAGGGCTATATTTTGAAGTTTTAAACTTAGTAGCATATGATTAACCTTATACTATTTATAATAATTCCCTTAAACGAGCAGCCACAACAGTTGCTTCCTGCATTGAGTGAGTAACTATAAGCAAAGTATCATCACCGGCAACACAACCAACAACCTCTTTATAATTCAGGCTATCAACTGTTGCACCAACGGGTGCACCGTTACTGATTAATGTTTTAACGACTATTAAATTTTGCGCAACTTCGATAGATACAACGGCGGCCTTAAATAGATTTAGGAATTTAGAATTGTCTATTTGCTTGCTTTGAGTAACTTGCGCGTATTTATATTTTTTATTTTTACCAGTTACTTTTATTAGTTTCAATTCGTTAATATCTCTTGAAACCGTTGCTTGAGTAACGTTATAACCGGAATTATTAAGTAAAACTATTAATTCTTCTTGAGTTTCAACCTCAAATTGTTTAATTATATCAAGCAACTTTTGCTGACGTTTAATTTTAGACATAGTAACTCCCCATCATTAGTTAATTTTTTGATTTAGTAGCGCAAAGAAATCCTTTGTTTTAACAATTTTTAATTTTTTGCGCGAGGTTTTTACAGTTAAAAAATCTCCTTCCATTATTTCAGCGCATTTAATGCCATCAATATATGCATTACACGGCATCGCACTCTTTTTAACTGTAATTTTTGCAGGTTTACTATTTGGATAAACAATAGAATTCGCTTTTGTTCCACGCGGACAAATAGCCGTTGCAATTAGAACGTTACAATCAGGATGAAGAATTGCGCCACCTGCTGAATAAGAATACCCCGTTGAGCCGGTTGGGGTTGCAATCAAACAACCGTCCGATGAATAACTGATATCTTCTTCGCCATCTATAGAAAAGTCAAATAATGCAATCTGGCAGTTTTGGTGACTGCGTTCAACTACTATTTCGTTTAACGCATAAAGCTTTTTATTTTTAAGTTTAACCTCTAAAATCGTTCTATCTTGAACGATAAAAGAATTGTTTTTTAAATCATCCATAAGTTGCGTGATCTGATTTTTAGAATACGCACTTAAAAAACCAACGTTACCAGTGTTTAAAGATAGGATAGGCGCATTGAATTTCATAGCGTAAGGTACACATTTTAAAATGGTGCCATCACCGCCAATAGAAATTATAAAATCCACATTATTTAATGCAGAATTCAGGTTTACAATATCAAATAAACTAGTCGAAATGATATATTCTGCACAATTTTTAGAAGTTTCATCGTTTTTTGTGATTATTGCTAGTTTCATTATAAATTTTTAATTAAAGAGTTGAAATCAACTCCCTCTTTAGATTTATTTAAATAAAATATATATTCAACGTTCTTGTTTTTATCATCCGCGGTAACGTCTACTATTCCTTGAGGCGCTAAACCGTTTTTTACTGAAAAATCGTAAATTCTTTGTAAAATTTTTAGCCGTAAAGAACTATCGCGCAATATTCCGTTTTTAAGCTTAATGCGTTCTTGAAGTTCAAACTGTGGCTTTATTAGTGCAAGAAAATATCCGTCCTCTTTTATCAGCTCAATCAGTGGTGGCAATATGTATTCCAAAGAAATAAAACTACAGTCAACAACAATTGCATCTACCGGTTCGCCAAAATGTTCTAACGTTAAGTAGCGAGCATTAGTTTTATCCATCACAACTACTCTATCATCATTTGCAATTTTTTCATCTAAAAGATTTTCTGCAACGTCTACACAGTAAACTTGGCTTGCCCCATTACGCAAAAGACAGTCCGTAAAACCACCGGTGGAAGCTCCAACGTCAATAAAGCGTTTGCCACTAATTGCAGGTTTAAGCTCATCAATTGCCTTTTTTAGTTTGTTACCCCCTAATGAAACAAAAGGTATCTCCTCTCTTTCAATAGTTATTAAAGACAATTCGTTTACCTGCGTTGATGGCTTTTTGCAAACCTTGCCGTTAACCAAAACTTCCCCGCGAAGAATTCCCTCCGACGCTTTATTTCGCGATTTATAATAGTTGTTTTCCACTAAGAAATTATCTAAGCGCATTAGCTTTTCCTGTTTTTTATATAATCATAAAAACCAATAAAAAACGAGTTATTATCTATGTTTTTAAGTGTTTTTATGATAGACATATAAATTTCGTTTATTATTTCTTTCGTTCTGATTTCGCCATAAACGGATACGGCTGTAAGTTTACCTGAAGTCAAGTCCTTACCCAAGGTCTTACCCATATTTTCAAAGGTCCCAACACGGTCAAGTAAATCGTCTGTAAACTGAAAAAGTTGACCGGTTAAAGTGCCTAAAAGCCTGAAATCATCCATGTGCCTCTTATTAGCAATAAGTGATGCCATAACCATAGGCGCTGTTAAAAGCTTTCCGGTTTTGTATTCATCAATTTTTTTCAGTACACTTTCGGGATCATCAATTATGGCATTCTCGTAATGTAGGTCCAGTGCTTGACCGTTTAGCATTCCGTTAACTCCGGAATAATCAAACAAAAGCTTAACCGCATCAAACGCACCTTTGCAATCTATATTGTTTAAAGCAAGTTCTATTGCAAAATTCAATAATGCATCACCTGCCAACACAGCCATACCCTCACCAAACACCTTATGATTTGACGGCATACCTCTACGGTAATCATCATTATCAAGCGCAGGTAAATCATCGTGAATTAAGGAATAGGTATGTATACATTCAATAGCAACAGCAAGTTCTGCGTATTTTTCATATTCAATACCCAATGATTCTAATGTGGCGATAAATAAAACAGGTCTTATACGTTTACCACCCGCTTTAAGGCTATAAATCATGGCATTTTTAAGCCCGTAGTGAGCATTTATTCTATTTAGAACGCAATCTATTTTATTATCAACATAGCATCTATATTGATCGAATTGTTTTTTAAAATTCATCTTTAATCAAATTCTGTTTAATACAAGCATCAAAGGTATTGGCTAAAAGCATTGCGACAGTCATTGGCCCAATACCTCCAGGAACAGGGGTTATCATTGAAGCAACCTTTGAAACAGTTTCAAATTCAACGTCCCCGTATAGTTTTCCATCAACTCTATTAATCCCAACGTCAACAACTATAGCCCCATCTTTAACCATATCCGCAGTTACAATATGCTTTTTGCCAACAGCAACCACCAAAATATCCGCTTGTTTGGTTATAGAGGATAAATCCAAGGTTTTTGAATGACAAATTGTTACAGTACAATTTTTGTCCAACAATTTAATTGCTATTGGTTTACCAACTAAATTGCTTCTGCCAACAACCACCGCATGCTTACCAAGGAAATCTACTTTGTATGCATCAAGCAGTTCGATTATGCCGCGCGGAGTACAAGGCGTAAATCCATCTTGAGAATATAGGCATGCACCACCATTTAACACGGTTAACCCATCAACGTCCTTTTCAGGTGGAATATGCGATAAAACCTCGCTTTCATCAACACCCTTAGGAAGTGGCAACTGCACCATTATACCATTAACGGATTTATCGTTTGCAAGTTTATGTATTTCCTCAATAATATCATCTTGTGTTGAGGCTTCATCTAACGCGCAAGTAATGGATTTAAAGCCAACCTCTGCACAAGCGCGTTCTTTGGATGCAACGTAAACAAGAGACGCAGGATTTTTACCCACAATAATAATCGCCAATTTAGGCAATATGGAATATTTTTGAGCTAAATTTGCAGTTTTTGCCTTCAAATCTAGTCTGATTTGTTCAGAAATGAGTTTTCCATCAAGTAATTTACTCAAACCGCACTCTCCTGTCTTCTTTTAAATTCCGCAAGTATACCGTTAACAAATGCCTGACTCTTTTCGCCAGAATACTTCTTTGTTAAGTTAACAGCTTCATCAATCGCAACTATCTTAGGCACGTCAGGCGAAAAAGCCATTTCACATAAACCAATTAAAAGCGCACATTTATCTGTTAAAAAAATTCTATTTAACAAAAACCCTTGTGATAAATTAGAAATAATATCCAGCAGGTATTCTTCGTTAGTTTTAACTTTAGAATATAAATCATCAGCAAAATGCACGTCAGGTTCAGTCAAATTATGTTCTTTATAAATTTTTGCTTTAAACTTCTCGTCAAAATCAGAGCAAAAACAATCGCGGTATAAAAGTACGAAAACCGCTTCTCTTGAATCTTTTCTCATAATAGCATCCTAATATTTAAAATTAAAGGCAAAAAGCCGCCAAGTTTTAGCGGCTTAAATTATTTTATTCGTGGTCACCTTCGTCAAAAATAACGTCAACAACGTGTACGTCTATACTTTCAACTTTATATTCAGACATAGCTTCAACGTTGTTCTTAATGCTTTGTTGAATATTGTAAGCAACGTCAGTGATATTATATCCGTAGTAAATTGTAACCGATACGTCTACTGCAACGTTAAAATTTTCTAAAAATTCAAGCTTAATAGCATTTTTAGATGAGTTACTTGCTTGAAAGTTGTTAACTACGCCTTCTACCTTTGGAATAGCAAGTTCGATTATACTTCTAACTATACTACTATTGTAAATTACTTTACCGGAAGGAATTACACTGTTATTTTTTTCTGCCATAATTGCACCACCATCAAAATTTTGATTATTCAAAAAAGTTAAATAATTATACAATATTAGTATAACATATTTTTTGATTTAATGATAGTGTTTTTAGTGCTTTTTTATAATTTTTTTAAATCAAGATAAGGGAATTATTCTAACATTTTCAGGTGAAGCATTAACTTCTTGAAGCATTACCGTATAAATTGCTACCGCATCATCAGTTGTAAATTCTTCATCTTGAACCACTACGGTTATGTTGGAAGATTCTAAACCGATCATAACAACTGCATTAGGATAGCCTTGAGCCTTTATTAAGCTTTCTAAATATAATTCCTTTTCTAAATTTTCAGTTAATTTTAACTTTGAAGCTAAAGCACTTTCTTTAACTGCTGAATCGCTTTCAGCATCATTAATTATGCTATCTAACTGAAGAATTTGCTCACTTACGTTGCTTGAATGTTCACTACGGTATTCTGAAAAATACGTAGCAGTCGTAACAGTGTTGGGGCTATCATTGCTATAATCTGTTAAAAGAAAATTAGCAACCGCAGTAATGGCAAGCAATAGCACCATGCTTGATAAAATGATGATTTTTTTCTTTTTTGACATAATGTTCTCCTTTTTATTTATGCGATTTTTCGCAATTTATTTCATTAATAATATTTCAATTTTATCACTTGTAACGTTTAGAAATGTTTGAGTGGCTGAAATTAACGCAATTCGCACTTTTACATCATCCGCCCCCTCTGTTAATATAATCACACCAACAATTTCTGGATATTCTTCGCTTAAAATAATTGGTTTTCCGGAAACTAAAATAGGAGCTTCTTCGATTTTTATACCGTCAGAATCAGTAATCGTCGTTTTTTCAGTTGCAATCTCCGTTCTGCCGGCATTGCTTACAGAAATTAATACTTCTACCTTACCGGCTCCTTCTAACTGCGATAATTTAGTTGATAATTTTTCTTCCAAGACGGCAACGTACTCTTGCATGTTAGTGTTTTTAACGCTTGACTTAGAGTTATCACTTATTGTAGAGAAAAAAATTGAAATAACCGCTATAATAGCGCAAGTTAATATTAGATACTCTAATTTTATTTTTTTTAATTT
>JAZSMG010000178.1:0-8518 GCA_045535775.1 Christensenellaceae bacterium
GTTGGCGTTGCAAAGGCTAATTCAGAAATTGAAAGCGGTTACTTAGAACACTTCGTAAGGGAAGACTTAAATGCTAATGCTGAAAGAGCAATGGCGGTAATCAACCCCATTAAAGTTGTTATAGAAAATTACGAAGGTAGCGAGCTTTTAGATTTTGATACCAAGCCTCAATTGGAAGAAAGCCCCACCAGAAAAATCACCTTCTCTAAAGAACTTTATATTTCCGCAGAGGACTTTTCTGATAATCCGCCCCCAAAATTCTTTAGATTAAAACCCGATGGGTACGTTCGTTTAAAGAACGCATATATCATAAAGTGTGAAAGGGTTGAATATGATGATAACGGTGCTATAGCCCAACTTATTTGTTCTTATTTACCTGAATCTAAGTCAGGTTCAGATACTAGTGGAATGAAGGTGAAGGGAACTATTCAGTGGGTAGATGCGGCTACTTGCGTTGACGTAACCGTTAAAAAGTACGATTATCTTTTAAAGGATGCTGAATATTCCGGTCAGGATTTCGGGGAAAGATTTAACCCCGAAAGTGAAAAGACTTTCGTTGGTAAAGCAGAAAAGTATCTTGCAGAATGTAAAGAGGGTGAAAGTTTTCAACTTCTTCGCGTAGGATATTATAAAACCGGTAAGGAAAACGGAAAAACTGTTCTGCATGAGATTACCTCTTTAAAAGACACTTATAAAGTTAAATAAGCCACATATACTTCGTATTTGGCACGAAAACTCATATTTTCTTTCGGTTACTTTTGCCTAAAAGCTCAAAAAATGAGCAAATATGACTTAAAAAAGTAAATTTAAAGTTAAAAGTTGAAAAAAGCATTGACAAACTATATAAATTATATTATAATTAAGGCGTAAAATAATGAACTTTTGCGCAAAGAAGGTAAAATTATGTTTTGGGTAGCAGATATTCTATTAGTTTTATATTTAGCCCTATTCCTTTATAGGGGTATTAAGCGAACCGGTACGCTTAATTCTTTACTTAACTTTACTAAGGGCTTATTAGCAATGATAATTAGCATTGGCGCGGCCTTTGCTTTATCGTTCTTCGTTTTCCCCATGTTTGGTTGGATACAAGATATGCAATTGGGTTTACTTGATTTCGGTCACAGTTTTGCAGGTATTTTGAAGCTTCTAGATATGACCGACTTCATTACTCACGAAGAAATTGCCTTCTATGCTGCAATTGCTATTTGCACCATCATTATGGTAATACCTATGTATTTCTTATTCAGATGGTTGCTTAAGCAATGGGATCGCTTCATTATGTGGATTCGTAAGTCAAGCAAGGTTATCAATATCGTTGGCGGAATATTCGGTGCGATAGTAAACGTTGCAATTGGTGCAGCTATTCTTCTTGGTTTCTACTGGGGATTTGCTGCTTTAGACGGAAGTGGATTATTTACTTGGACTAACGACGTTTTACGTTCCGGCCATTTAACCGGTTTGGTTTATGAATACAATCCATTATATTCACTACTTGGTGAGCCCGGTTGTTTTGCAGAAACCATTGGCAATTTAATCAAAGGTAACTTCTAAAAAATAAAAATATAACCACCTTGCTTTTAATTTGCAGGGTGGTTTTTTTATGCCTAAAAAATGCTTAGATGCTTTTTCTTTGAATATAAACGTTATAATACAAACTTTAAAAAAATTATATAAAAAAGGTTTTTATCTGCCTTTTTACTAAGACGATTTTTGTTGTTAAAATAAACTATAATAAGGATTAATATTTTTTAAAAGTGCCGTTAATCGACTTATAGAGGGGCTTTTAGTTATCTTTTTCTGCAATTACTTCGCCTGTGGAGCCTTCTATTAGGTATGCTTTTTTAAGCCCCTTATCACAAATAAAGCCAACGTAATAATAGTTTTTGCCATTTTCGCAAAGTAGCCTTATAACAATTTCTGCCTTTAAAACACCCTTTTCAGTATGTTCTTTTAAAAAGTCTTCGCCTTTAGCAACGGCGCTTTCTAAAGCCCTGGTGTAACTAACGGTATTTTCGTTTAGCTGTGAAACTGTGTTTACGGTTACGCTTTCTTCGCCGTAGCATACTTCAACCGTTAAATTTTTTTCCGGTAGGGCGCTAACTACAACGTCGCAAAAGAGTGTGCTTTTAACGGGGTTAAAGGTTAGGGGCGCGCTATACTGCTTATCGCCAACGTTAAATTTTACGGTAATTTGACTGCCAACGTCTTCCTTTTGAATAATTTTAAAACCCAGGCATAATAGGCTATCCTGTTTAATCCCGTCAAAGGTTGCGGGCGATTCCTTGCTTCCTGCATAAACCACAACGTAAAAATTATCCTGTTCGCCAATAAACACGTCTTTTCTAAGCTCGCTAACGTATGAAAGATAATCGGGCTTAGAGTTGCAGGCGGAAAGTGTTGCCATAACCACTAAAACGCAAATAACGGCAAGCTCTACCGCTATAAAAACTTTTTTTCTTTTCATTTATTTTCTCCGTTAGTAAAGGTTATGTGTGCAAGGGGAAATATATGCTAGCTTATAAAAAATATTAATAAAATAGTTCAATTTAAGAAAAAGCCACTTAATCGTGGACATTATTTTTAAATTGTGATATAATTTTAAGGTAAAAGATTGCTTGGCTTAAACAAAAGACTAAGTAACGCGTATTAAGAGGGATTTTATGAAAAAAACCATAATAAAAACTGCACTTATAACTTTTGGTGCAATAATTATTGCTTGCGGATTGATTTTTGGCGGTATGCTACTTTTCGATAGTCATCGCTCCGCACAGTTTTTTAGCAATATGGGAAAAGAGGAAACAGCACTTAAATATTATGAAAGGGCTTATGAAAAGGATGCAAGTGAAGAAAATTTGCTTTTAGTAATAAACTCTTCAATAAGTGCAGGTGATAACGTAACTTTAATTGAATACTTTGAAATATACGATAAAAATAAAATTAGGGCGGAAAGTAAGTACGATGAATTTATTGCAGGCAAATACTGTACCGCTCTTTTAGAAGCCGGCAGAACGGAAGACGCCTTTGCGGTGGCTATAAAATACGTTGGCGGTTATTCATCTACTTGCGCGCCAAGAGCAATCATTGCTTACGGCGTAAGTGAAAACAATAAGAATATTTTAGAAAAGGCTCTTGTTATGTTGGAAGCAATAGAACTGGATAGTGGGCTTTCTTTATCAGATAGCGCAAAGGGGCTAATCGTTAAAGATATTACAATGATTAACGAGTATCTTAAACAAAACTAAAAACATATTAAAAGTTGCGTTAACCGTGCTATAGCGCGCCTTTTTTTATGCAAAAATGCAAAAAATCGGCTTTTTTAGTAAGATAAATAATTTTATTTTTGCTCACGTTATGTTAGCGGTTGTTTTTTTTGCATGAATAACTATTTTTTCTTACTTGATTTTCTTAAAGTGATATTAAACCTTGTTCTTAAAATTGGGGGCAAGGTTTTCTTTTGTTAAAATAAAAGGTGTTTATAGCGGTTGCTCTTTATATCTTATTTGTAACGTTGTTTGCATTTTATTACATTTAAAAGTCTGCTTTTGCATTTATAATGTAAAACTTGTTTTATTAAGTGTGGATTAAAAAAATTTTACCACTTTTTTTAAAAAAGGTATTGACACAATAATACTTATATGGTATAATTTTATTATAGTATTCCGTTATCGTTAACGGAAAATTGTAATCGTTAAAATAGGCGGACTAATAAGTACAAAAACTAACAAAAAAACAGCGGTTAGAAATCAAGTGTTTATTGTTCTGTAAAGGATAAAAAATTATGAGTAAAAGTTGCACTTTTGTTAACGTTTTTACTTTTGTAGTTATTTTTCTTTTGTTATTTACTAACGACGCATGTTATAAAAAAAAGGAGAGCAGTTCAGTGATTAAAACATCTATAACGGGGATAGGAGATCCCTTCATTCTTTTACATGAAGGAAAGTATTATATGTATGCAACCTCTGCTTCAGACGGTTTTAAATATTTCGTTTCAGAAAATCTTACCGATTGGGAAGAGGGCGGATACTGTTATAAAAACAGTCCTTGGGGTGAGTGTGATTTTTGGGCGCCGGAGGTATATTACCGTAAGGGTAAATTTTATATGATTTATTCTGCAAGATGGGCAAAAAACCACAGTTTAAGATTGGGTGTTGCCGTTGCAGATAAGCCGGAAGGTCCTTTTATAGATATTAAAAACGAGCCTTTGTTTGACTACGGCTATGCAACCATTGACGCAACCTTATTTACCGATGAGGATGGCAAGGAATATTTTTACTTTGTAAGAGATTGCAGTGAAAACGTAATAAACGGCGTTCACACCAGTGTTATTTACTATTCTGCTATCAACGAGGATCTAACCGAGCTTATTGGCGAACCTGTGAAGATTTCAGAGCCTGATTTACCTTGGGAATTAGAAAAGGATTCCACTTGGCAGTGGAACGAAGGGCCTTACGTTTATAAACACGCAGGAAAGTATTACCTTAACTATTCAGGCAATTGTTACGCCTCTAGATATTATTCTATTGGTTGCGCGGTTAGTGATAGCCCGTTTGGTCCTTTCAAAAAATACGATCAGCCCGTTTTAAAGTATAAAGAAAAGGAGTATTCAGGCCCCGGGCATAATATGATTTTTAAGGGCAAAGACGGTAAGCTTTACACGGCATTCCACATTCACACCCATTACGATGCGCCTAGCGGTGACCGCAGAGCTTGCATAACCGAAGTTTATTTTGATGAAAAGGGCGAATTTAAAATTATTCCCTAATTAAAATGGCTAAAAAATTAAGAGTAACGATTAAAGACGTTGCAAGGGTAGCCGGCGTTACCCCTCAAACGGTATCAAGAGCCTTTCGCAACGCGGAAGATATTAACAAGGAAACGAAGGAACGTATACTGCAAATTGCATCCGAAATGGGCTACGTGCAAAACGCGTCCGCGCGTTCTTTAAGGAGTGGTTCCAGTAAACTAATAGCTATCATTTACGATAACATTATGAACAGCTACTTCTCTATCATCACCTATTATTTGCAGGAATGTTTGAAGAGCAAGGGCTATTCAATACTTTCTATTTCTGTAACGGATAACGTGCTTAAGGAAAGGGATTATTTAACCGCCTTAGAGCACAATGCGGAAGGTGTGATAAGCTTTTTGCAGGCGGATGAAAGCATAGCGCGCCTAATAAGCACCTATCGCGTGCCCGTTTTGGTAATGGGAAGGCGTAGTGAGCAAGAGGGCGTAGACAGTGTTTACGTAGACGACGTTCAAATTGGAAAAATAGCAGCAAGGCGATTTATAGAAAAGGGCTGTAAAAACCCACTTTGCATAAGTGAAGCAATGGCTATTACCTGTGCATACGATAGATATTTAGGCTTTAAAGAAGAATTTAAAAATGCAGGAATAGAGGTTTCTCTTATAGCAAGAAAAAATCCTGGTGAGGATCTACCCTTTGAAGAAAGACTTTTAGAAGCGTATAAAAATAACCCACCGGATGCAATCTTCTGTTTTAACGATATTTTTGCATTCCAAACGCTGTACGTTATAGAAAAATACGGCTTAAAGATGCCCTTAGTAATAGGGGTAGATAACATTCAACAGGAAATATTTTTACCAAAACGCTTAACCACCGTCGGTTGGGATAAAAGAAGGCTTGCTCAAATTACTGCAAACGCAATACTTAGTAGAATTAACGGAAGCGAGGAAACTCTTTACAGCGTTAAGGAAGGGGTTTTTCTTGTGGAAGGTGTTACCGCATAAAATAGTCGAATAAGCGCAGTATAAAATTAAGAAAAGTTGCGTTATAGGTCGATTAACTGCAAAAACGGCAAAATAGCCGTAAACGATATTGGTATTATACAACACCGTTCCCTCGGTGTCGTTAAAAAATAAAAAAATAAAATTTAAGGGAAAGGAGGCTTTTTTGTTATGAAAAACAAAAAATTGGCAGTATTGCTACTAGCAATAGTAACCGCGTTTACTATGCTTATGGCTGTTGCATGTCAAACCGCTTCAGGCCTACAATCAGGCGATTCACAAGGATCAACTGTTGAAGAATCAATTGGCTCTGAAGAACCAGGTTCAGGTGATACCAGTTTACCTGACGAATCAAGTCCGGAGGATTCATCCAGCGGTGAAGAAGAACCCATTGCTGAAATATTGCAATCAATTCCTGCGGCAAATCTTAAATTTGATGCTATTACCGAAGAAAACGAAAAGGCTGAATCAAGCTGGTTCGTTGCTTACGGTGAAACCGGATTAGAAATAACCGTTTACGTTGTAGATGCAAAAATCTATATTGCAGGCGGAGAAAACGGAATCCACGGTAGTGACGCCGTTAAGCTACAAATAGCTAAGGTTCAAGCACACACCGGTTATTCTGACGGCGCTATTTCTATTCTAGTTGACGCTAGCGGAAGAGTAGAGGTTAAGAACCTTCTTGCTTCAGCAGACGTTATTGAACACGGCGTTACCGCAGAGGTTACTGAATTCACATTTGAAAACAAAACTATCGACGGTTACTACGCTGAAATTTTTGTTCCCTATGCAACCACAGAAGTTAGTAAGGATAGCAAGGATGCAGCTATTTACTGTTCATTAGTTAACGCTACCAACTTCGCTATCAGAGCAGACGGTGAACCCGAAGGCTACGGCGTAATTGTAGATAGAGTTAACAGTTGGATTGCAGTTCCCAACGATAACACCTTTGAAATTAACGAAAACTTATACGAAAAGATAGACGTTCTATTCATCGGTGATAGCTACATGGATATAAATGAAGCTGACGACAGAGCTGTATTCTGGAATAAACCAGAAGAGTTAAACTACGATCAATTAGTAGCAAGATATTCTGTTGATGCAGTTAACCTTGCAGTTAGCGGAACTAAGATTGAATATTGGGCAGACCAATTACAAACCTTAGCATTAACTTACGCACCTGAAAACGTTGTAATTCACATTGGTGTTAACGATATTAACGATGCTCGCCAAAGTGCAGAAGATACCGCAACCGAATTACAAACCTTATATAATAATTATCACGCAGCATTCCCCCACGCAAAACTTCACTGGGTAAGCTTAATTCCCAATACTATGTTTGAACAAAACAACAACAAGTATGCAGAAGTAAACGAAGCTATGATTGCTTGGGAAGCTGATAAAGAATGGTTTAATTACATTGACGTATTCAGCTACTTTGTAGGTGAAGACTCAACTGAAGAATTCGTTACCGCAAGAACCAATATGTTCTTAGTAAACGAAGGCTTACACCTTAACTGTGAATACGGTTATCCTCTATGGGGTTCACTAATCTTTGCTGAATTAGGTTACGAAAGAGAACACGGCTCTGTAATGGGTGATAACCTTGAAGCTAAGTTATACCACAGTGACGGTTGGATCTTAGATGAAAACGGCATATTAGCAGAAAACACCGGTTACTGGGAAAAAACCGTTTGGTACAACGGTTTTGGACCTTCAGAAGACTTATACTTTGAAGTTGATCTTAAGGCTCCCGGTCTAACTCACGAAGATCCTTATCCAAAGGCTGGTTTAGTATTAAGAAACGACGACGTAATGGTATTTGCTTACTTCGATTTATTCAATCCCGCTACCGGTGACGTATGCATAGTTTACCGTCCCACCGGTGTTAGCACAACCGGTTACACCGTATGTTCTGACTGGATATGGGATAACCAAGCTCCTGTTTACACCACCGGAAAGAATATTAATAATGATTACGTAAACGTAGCAGTTGCAAAGCTTAACGATAGAGTTTATATGTATATCGACGGCAAGCCCGTAACCTCTATGAAGGTTCCCGGTTTAGCTGCAGACGATAAGATGGTTGCCGGCGTTATGGGCTTTAACTATCATATGTTAGTTAAGAACGCAACCGGTACTAACGTAGAGGGCGAAGTTGAAGCAACTCTTCTTGAACCTCACAACGTAACCGTTGGCGAATACGAAGGCGCAACCATTACTTTAGATAAGACTTCTGCAAAGAAGGGCGAAACCGTAAGCTTCACTATTGAATCTAACGATTACGTTGAAAAGGTATTAGTAAACGGCGCAGAAGTTGTAGCTGTTGACGGTGTTTACTCTTTCGTAATGCCTGATGCAGATGCAAATATCGTTGTTTCATTCCTTGGTAAATTATCTGTTGACCTTTCTGCAGTAGAAGGTGTTATTGCAAGCACTTTAGTTCCTGCTGAAGGTCAAACCGTAACCTTAACCGCTGCAGAAGGCTACCACGTAGCTAAATTATTTGCTAACGACGTTGAGCTTACCGCAGTAGAAGGCGTTTACACCGTTGTTGCAAATGAAAACCTAGTAATTACTGGTGTAATTTACCGCGCACATGACGGCGTTGTTCTAGACGGTGAAGTAGATAGCGCATACGGCGAAGTAGCAACCGTTGCTGAATATGAAGGTAACAGAACTATTACCTTACGCGGTGTTAAGACTGAAAGCGGTCTTACTGTTCACGTTGTAGCGGTAATGAACACTATGTTAACCACCGAAGATGCAT
>JAZSMG010000205.1:0-25387 GCA_045535775.1 Christensenellaceae bacterium
TAAACGAATGGGCGATCTAAATAAACGTATTTTATAATTTCCGAAGGGGCCGCAGATCCATTCTTCATCATTTCAATAACCGTTTTAGCGCCTGCTCTCGTTCCCTTTTCAGCAACCGTTATTGAAGTTTGATGAAGAACGTTGCCAATATAAACGTTGTAATTAGGCAGGTTATAAGTTGCCATTTTACTAAAGTCTGCTAACTGCCAATCAAAAGCGTTCGTCATTCCCATATTTATTAAAACTTCGTTAAGATTAACGGAAAAATCATATTCAAATTTAGGCAATCGAACCTTCGTTTCATAGCCGTAAGGTTTTTCAAGTTGAGCCAATAAATCGCTTGCATTAAGCGAGGCAATATATTCGTTTATATCAACGCCCTCGTTTGGAAGAATTCCAACGAAAGAATACCCTCTGTTTTTATAATTTTTAACAAATCCAGTTGCATTTTCAGGCTCAATATATTTCCACTCGGTTGAGCGCATCATTTTTGCGGACTGCTCTTCGCCGTTCTTTGTGGTAAATGTGCCGTTTAAAACGTCACTTCTTTCGTAAACGGAAGGCCAATCCGCCTCAAAAAGCAAGGTGTTAATCAAATATAAAATAGCATCTTCGTTAATTCTATCTAACGCATTTTTAATAAGCCCATCCGTTTTGTTATTAACCCAATTATTCACGTCTTTAAGAGTTTTATCATCAAATGGTGCGCTAAAAATATCTGCATCGTAATAATTTGCAACCAGTTGCAAATAATCGTTTTCAACTTCAAGATATTCATCTTCCTTCATCCAAACGGAGTTTGCAAGCGAAACGCTACCGTATTCGTTATTTGGAAATGCCCTTGCGTAAGAATAAAGATACTCGTTCAACTTATCAATACTCATTCCCAAAACACTTTCCATTTGAGCAAGTGTTTCGCCATCTGCCCCGTTCGCCGCAAGCGCTAACGCAATCATAATAGATGGCGGTGAAATCAACGTGTTTTGATTTTTTTCTTGATTTACAGAACCCTTAAACAAATTAACAGAAAACTGCATTTGAGATAGCACAAACTCTTCATCTGCTTCTAATCCTTCAACTGCTTGAGGACTAACGCCGTCTAACAGATTTTGCGCGCTAACCCTTTTAGTGCAACCAACAAGATTAAAAATAAATAAGCTTGCAAGCAAAGCGCTTATTAGCGATACTACTTTTGTTTTCATTTTTGCCTCCTTAAATTTAGTTTTATAAATTCCTTCACTTATATAATCGAAAATTCAACAAGATATCTTACAATTTAAAAAATTTTGTGTTTTCTAAATTTAAGTATCTAGCCTTAGTATAACACAATTATATATACTTGTCAATACCCCCTACGTAATATATAACGGCAAACAGACAAAAAAAGTTTCAATTTTACAAAAAAAATTTAAGGTATGCTTTTAGCAACAGTTGTTTTTAACCTTTAAAATTAAATTTTTTAAAAAAAAAGGAAAAGAATTTGCTGTTTCTTTCCCCTTTCATTGCGTATATTAAAAAATGTTGAAGCACTTAAAAAAACTATTTTATACCTAAGTCTTTATCTATCACCTTAAGATTTTCATAAAGTAATGATAACTGTTCCGTAAACTTATAGCTTTCATCGGTAGCGCTTTCAGCTTGCTTTAACTGCATTTCTATTGCAGAAAGATTTTGGAATATTTCCTTTGCCTTATCTGTTAAGGAAGATAAATAATTTTCTATCTTTATAACCGCACCAATACCAAAGGTGTTAATATCAACGGTATATCTAGCCCTACCTTCAACAACCAAATAAGGGCGAACCCTGTTAAAGCTTGCCGGTAAATACACTTTAAAAGAGCCTGCTTCAAAGATAAAAACTTCTGCCCCACCCATCAAATTTTCCTTGATTACGTTGTTAATAAGTTCGCCTATAGCACTCTTATCGGCTATTTCGCCCATTAATGCAAACGCCTTTACATCCTGTTTTACCTGCTTTAAGCGTTCCTTTAATTCCGTAACCTTTTGTGGCAAGGTTTGCTTTAAATATTCAACTTCCGCCATACGCTTTCTTTCTTCGTTTAAAAGAGCCTTTACCCTTGCTATTTCGTTAACCGTTTCTACCCTTTGCTTAACCAATGGATTGCCAATAGCAAGAGCTTTTACCTCCGCATAAGATAAAACCGCATCATCTAGTTTTCTTTCATCGGCACCCTTTGCGGTACCTGTTAGAAGTTCAGTTATAAAGCGTTGCTTGTTTTCTAACAGTTGCCAAGAATAGGCGTCAAAGCTTCCGTCCGTTACGTAGCGATAAATAAATACCTTTTCATTGGTATTACCCTTTCTTACAAGTCTACCTTCCCTTTGAACCATATCGGAAGGGCGCCAAGGCACGTCTAGATGGTGAATAGCAATAAGCTTTTCTTGCACGTTAACACCGGTACCAAGCTTAAAGGTAGAACCAATAAGTATGCGTATAGCACCGTTATTAACACTTTCAAACATTTTTGCGCGTTTAATATCACTTGTTGCGTCGTGCACGAAACCAACCTCTTCCTCACTAATGCCAAAGGCAATAAGTCGCGATTTTAAATCATCGTAAACGTTATAGCCCTGCTTTGGCGTTCCTATATCACAAAATACTAACTGGGTTTTTCCGCTAAATTTGTAATATATGGAAGCAACGTTATAAGCGCACTGCTGAATTTTATTTCCGCTTTCACCAACCTCATCGGTAACCAATCGCGCATCTAAGGCAAGTTTTCTTCCGTCAGTGGTCACCTTTAGAAGGTTATCCGTTCTTCTATCAATTAAGCCTGCCCTAATTTTTTCTACCCTTTCAGATATTTCGCTAAGCATCTTTCTTTGAAGATCTGTTTTTTGCACTACAACCGTTTGCACCTTGGCAACCTCCGGCAAGCCGTCACGCCCCGCAACCTGAAAATCGGTGAACATATTTATCATTTGAGAAAGCTGAGTTAGGTTGTTAAACTTATTAAAACGGGTGGTCATTCTGTAACCGTCGGTGTCAACGTCAATCTCGTATGAGCGCGTTATTTCGCCAAAAGTACCCGCCCAACTATCAAAGTGACTTAGCCCGCTTGCAATTAAATTTTCATCCGCCAAATACTTTTGCATAACGAATACGTCTGCAACCGAATTGGTTATTGGCGTGCCTGTTGCAAACACTAACCTACCGCCCTCTTTCGCCAAGACTGAACGGGTTTTTAGGTATACGTCTGCACATTTTTGCGACCCTTCTACGTTAATACCCTTAACGTTACCCAGTGCGCTATCAAGCGGTAAATTCTTATAGTTATGCGCCTCATCAATAAACAAACCGCTAATATTTAACTGTTCAAAGGTAATAACCTTTTCGCAATTAACCCTTTGCTTGCGGTAGTCGTTAAGCAATGCAACGGTGCGTTCCTTTTCCTTTTGAAGCAAGGTATTCGCCCTGTTTCGCACCTTAACCTTCTTGAGCATATTTTCTTCTAGCGCCTTATCTAAAGATGCTATTTTTTGCTCTGTATCCAATATTGCCTGCTCGTAACCGCTTTCTATCATTTCAAAGGTACTGTAAGAAATAAGAATACTTTCAATACCCTCCTCTTTCATCTTTAAAAGAGTTGCATTTTTAGTATGCGGTGTAAAATCCGCAGGGGTAACCACAAGCAGTTTTGCGGTTGGGTAAAGCAACCTATAATCCTCTGCCCACTGCGCAAGTATAGAGTTAGGCACTACTATCATATTTTTAAAGCCTCTTCGCCTTAAATACATTTCGTGCGCACCGGCAATCATAGCGTACGTTTTACCTGCACCAACGTCATGAGCAAGTAGCGTTGCGCGTGAATTCATAATTCTAACAACTGCCGTTTTTTGGTAATCGTATAAATTAACTGCGTTAACGGTATCCTTAAAGGTATAGTTTTTACCGTTAAACGCGCGCGTTCTGTAACCGCAGTATTTGCTGTAATATATATTTACAAGCTCGTTTTTCTTTTCTTCAGGCAGTTCTGAAAGATAGCGAACAAACGCCTCTTTTAACTTAACTCTCTTTTCTTCGGCAAGCATGGTCTGCTCGCGGTTAAATTTTCTTGCTTTTTTCTCACTGCCATCTTCTACGTCTGTAATACGAATTTGCTCGTGATTAAGAGTTTTTTCTAAAATCTTAAACATGTCTATTCTTTCCGTACCGTAGGTTTTACTTGCAAGCACGGTAGAACGCACGTCTACGTTTAAAAGCACCGACCACTGCGCGATAACAGGCTGATAAATAACCTCACATATGCGCTTATTTCTAACCAAAGAAACCCTATATAAATGCTGAACGAAATCCGCAATATAACTTGCAGGTATCCAAGGCGCGCCTAACGCAATATATATTTCTTCAAACTTAGGCTTTGGCGGAAGTATACTCTCTAAAGCACGCAAGTTTCTTGCATACTGCGTTTTTTGCACGCCGGAAATTGCCTTTAACGCATCGTATTTTTGCATTAGATTACCGGAAAGATATTCCTCTTCCCATACCCAACCCTTATAAAACCAATCACCTTCATAGGCGGGGTCGCGGTAAATCTTACTACCTAGCGCTAAAATAACGTCCTTTAAAGAAAGCAAAGATAATGATGCAATATACTCAATATCTACTCTACTGAATTTATCTAAGCAAATATTTAACGCCTCGTTAACCTCTATTGGTGGAAAATCACCGCGCGTTAAATTGTATTTATTTGAATAGTGATCCGGCAAAATATACTCGTCTTGATTTTTTTCATAGGAAAAATCGGGGGTAGATAAATCACCCTCGTTTTCATCTTGGAATTCTTCCGCTTCAAATTCCATTCTCTTTTCAATTTCCGCCCCCGTTTTAAGCCCAAGCTTTTGCGCGAGCAGTCTGAATTTTTCTCTTTCCATACGATATATATATTTTTGCCTTAATAAAAAGTATTATTAAATATAATACCACATATTACCCTTTTTTGTAAATAATTTTTTAGCCATTTTTCTTTTTTTATTTAAAAAACTCAATTAAAATCTTATCTTATTAAAAGCAATAAAAATAACCGGCACGGTTAAACAATTTACATATATTTTCTTTAATATAAAAAACTGCAAGCTTAAAGAGCTCTTTTTTAGCATAAAACAGACAAAAAACAATCCGGTTTTAACAAAAAGTAGGCCTATAACGCGATTAACGGCGGTTTTGCACAAAAAGAAAACACCGCCAAGAAAGAACTTAACGGTGCTTTTTTATAATAACTTTTGTTACTTTTCAAAGAAGATTATGTTGTTTTCGCCAACGGTGTTTTTAAGCTCTGCAATAAGGCCGTTGCACTTACGAATACCACCATTTTTATACTTATGATATTTGCCATCCTTTTTAATAATAACGGGCATATCGCCGGGGTAATAGCCAATAGTTTCCATAACCTCTGCTTCGGCATCCGCATCACCTTCCGGCAAGGTTATGCCAAGCCATTCGCGCTTTTCTGTTGATTTTTGGGTTGCAACAGGGGCCTTGCGCACCTTTTCTTCAAGTTGAATTTCCTCAAACTTATCAACTGAAATAGAGGGCTTTTGACCTTGGCGAATTTGAAGTCTACCGCCAACGCTAACGATTGCCTCTGCACGGATAAGCGAACGGTATTTTTCATACGCCTTGGGGAAGAATACGCACTCTATACCGCCGTAAGCGTCCTCTAAGGTAATGGTACACATACTGGAACCGCCCTTTGTGGTCTTTTTAGAAAGCGCTGTGATTATACCGCCCATTTCTACCCTTTGCCCGTCTTGGATTTCCGTATAGGTAATATTACCTTCCTCATCCTCCTCATAATACTGCAACAATTCGGTTTTAAAAGAGAATTTTTTAAAGGAATCCATATAATTAGTTAAGGGATGCCCTGTAACGTAAACACCTAAAACCTCTCTTTCCTTAGAAAGTTTAGTTTTATCGTCGTATTCCGCTACGTCGGGGTATTCAACCGTTAAAGTGTTAAAGGAAGAAAAAGCACCGCCGAACAAGCTCATTTGATTACTTTCGCGCTCCTTCGCCATAGCAGAAGCCCTTTCCATAAGTCCTTCATAAACGCCAATAAACTGACTTCTTGGGCGGTTAAAGCAGTCAAACGCACCTGCGTAAATAAGGTTTTCTATAAGTCTTTTATTTAAAACCTTAATATCTGCGCGGCTAATAAAATCCTCAAAAGAGGTAAATGGCCCGCTTTCCTCGCGCTCTTTAACAATTGATTCTATTGCTGCAAGCCCAACGCCCTTTATACCAACCAAGCCGAATCGTACGCTATCGCCTTGAACAGAGAAGAACGCCTTACTGTTGTTAATATCGGGGGGAAGAACGGGTATTCCGCGCTCTTTTAAGTAAATTACGTATTTGGTAACCTCATCAATCTTATCTATTCTATCGTTCAAGATAGCCGCTAAGAACTCGTGGGGATAATATGCCTTTAGGTAAGCGGTTTGGTAAGCTAAAACCGCATACGCCGCCGCGTGCGACTTGTTAAACGCGTACTGAGCAAAGCCTGCCATTTCATCAAATATATCCTCTGCAACGTCTGCAGGAACGCCGTTATTTACAGCCCCGGGGGTTTTAATACTACCATCCTCGTTCTTTTCGCCGTAAATAAAGATATTCTTCATCCTTGCCATTTCATCCATATCCTTTTTACCCATCGCCCTACGCATAATATCCGCTTGGCCAAAGGTGAAGCCTGCAAGCTTTCTAACTATTTCCATAACCTGCTCTTGGTAAATTATAGTGCCGTACGTAACCGTTAGAATGGGCTTTAGAAGCTCGTGCTTGAACTCCATTGTGGAAGGATTGGTTTTAAATTTAATGTATTTGGGAATAGAATCCATTGGACCGGGACGGTATAGTGAAATACCTGCTATAACGTCTTCTAGATTATCGGGGTGAAGCTCACGCATGAACTTCTTCATACCGGGGGATTCAAGCTGGAATACCGCGTCCGTATCACCGCTGGAAATTAAATCGTATGCCCTTTTGTCACTATAGCCTATCTGCGCAAAATCTATTTCTACGCCCTTGTTTTCCTTAATATATATAAGTGCCTTTTTAATATCGGTAAGAGTTTTAAGCGCCAAGAAGTCCATCTTAAGCATACCCATTTGCTCGTCTACCTTCATATTAAACTGCGTTACGATATCATCACCGTTACGCGCCAAGGGGATATGGTCTGATAGCACCTTGTTACAAATGATAACACCTGCGGCGTGCTCTGAAATATTTCTGGGCATACCTTCAAGCTTCATTGCCATATCTATTACGTTTCTTAAGGTGGGGTCGTTTTGATAAAGCTCTTTAAGCTCTCTTACCGTAACGTCGCCGTCCTTTTTATGTTTCTTTAAGCCAAGAAGTTCGGGAATAGCGTGCTTACCGTCCATTAGCTTGGTAATACGGTCCACCTCTGCGTAAGGAATACGCATTACACGCGCAACGTCTTTAATAGCCGCGCGTGAAGCCAAAGTACCAAAGGTTACAATTTGCGCAACCTTATCTCTGCCGTATTTATCGCGAACGTATTCAATAACCTCTTCTCTTCCCTCAGGGTCAAAGTCAACGTCAAAGTCGGGCATGCTTACCCTTTCTTTATTCAAAAATCTTTCAAAAATCAAGCTGTACTGTAAGGGCTCAACGTCGGTAATACCAATAGAATACGCAATAATAGAGCTTACACCGCTGCCACGCCCTGCACCAACGGGAATACCGTGCTCTCTTGCGTAGTTGATGTAATCCCAAACGATAAGATAATACTCAAGATACCCCATATCTGCAATGGTGTTAAGCTCGTAATCAAATCGTTCCTGTATTTCAGGGGTAATTTCCTTGTATTTTTTACGCAACCCCTCTTCACCCAACGTTTTTAAATACTCGTAAGGAGTCATGCCGTTAGGTGGTGTATAACCGGGAACTAATGAAGCATCACGCTCGGGAACGCCCTTTTTATTAAGCTTAATGCAGTTTCCGCTACATTTTTCTGCGATTTCAAGGGTGTTATCTAAAAGCTCTTCCATATTTGGGAATGCCTTTTCCATCTCTTCACGGCTTTTTAAATAAAACTCGCTTGTTTCAAACTTCATATGCTTGGGATCATCTAAGGTGGTTTGAGTGTTAATACACATCATAACCTCTTGCATTAACGAATCTTCCCTTTTTAAATAGTGAACGTCGTTAGTAGCAACAAGTTTTATACCCGTTTCCTTGCCAAGCTTTAAAAGTAAGGGGTTTATTCTAATTTGATCTTCTATGCCGTGGTTTTGGATTTCTAAATAATAGTCCTCACCAAAAAGCGCCTTCATTTCTAATGCGTGCGCCTTGGCATCCTCATATCTGTCGTTAAGAAGAAGCTGAGCAACTCTACCTGCTAAACAACCGGAAAGACAAACTAAACCTTCCGCGTGCTCTGCAAGCGTTTTATAGTCTGAACGGGGCTTATAATAAAATCCGTCTATATAAGCACCGGAAACAAGCTTAATAAGATTTTTATAACCAGTATCGTTCTTACAAAGCAATACTAAATGCTCGTATGCATTATTCCGGGGGTCCTTTTTGCTCTTATCGTTACACATATAAAGCTCGCAACCGATAATCGCCTTAAGTCCTACCTTAAAAGCCGCTTCTGCAAAATATACAACGCCGTACATATTGCCGTGATCGGTGATAGCAACGGCAGACTGTCCTTGCTCTTTTGCGATTTTAAAAACCTCGTCTATTTTAGCAGCGCCGTCTAATAAACTGTATTCGCTATGAAGATGTAAATGAACGAAATCCTTCATATTGTTGCTCCGTAAAAAAATTCAATCAAAATAAAATTGGCGTATAATACACCATTTTAATAGGTTATTATAAGTATACCATACAGCGCGTTTTTTTTCAACCACTTACTGCCAATATTTTTAGGATATTTTTTAATAAAAAATATTGCTTAAAAAAAACGGGTAATACTAACTTAACGGTAGTTATTTACTTCTGCACGACCTTTATTATAAATGCAGTTAATTTAGAAAAAATAAAACGGCGGATATGAAATCCGCCGCTTGATTGTAATCTTTTAATTACCAAACTCTAATATTTCCGTTATCATCAAAATGCCACTTGCCAGAAACTTCTTTTTCGCTGTATTCCTTTTCATTAACGGTTTCTAATGATGAACAGCCCTTAAAGATCGCGCCGTCTAATTCTAAGCTTGCAATCGTGATAGCCTTGAAAGAAGTACAAGATTCAAAAGCCTTTTCATACATAGTAGCACCACTTAAATCAATAAGGTCTGCCTTGTAACCTAATTTAGCACATCCGCTGAATGCAGATTGGTAAATTACGATGCCTTGGGGGAAGGTAATAACACCATTTTCTCTTGCAAATAGGTTAACTAGTTTAGCACAACCTGCAAATGCACTCTTACCGATTTCGTTCTTAAGTTCGGGCATTACAACGTTATATAAAGAAGAACAACCTTCAAATGCGTTCTTACCAACGCTTACTGCGCCGTTTACGGTTACCTTTTCTAAAGTGGTAATCTTATTGAAAGCATATTCGGGAAGAACTGCGCCTGCTGCATAGTTAATTACAACTTCTTTTAAAGAAGCGGGAATGTAGAAGGTTGAAGTTCCTGAAGTATTGTAGTTAGAGGTGATTGAAGTACAACCGTCAACGGTAACGCTACCAAAAATATGACCGAATAATTTCTTAGCGTTTAGGTTTGTGCCTGCAGTTTCACCTACGAAGGGAAGTTCCATGCTAACTAGGCTTGAACAACCTGAAAATGCACCTGCACCAATAAATTCTACGTTAGAAGCAACCTTAACTGATTTAATAATGGTTTGATTACTGAAAGCAGCTTCTGCAATCTTAAAGCTTTCTACGGTAATACCGTCATGTTCTTCACCAATTGCTATAAATTTAGTTACAAGTTCACCGTTTTCATTGTATACGGGGTTGTTATCATCATCATAAGAAACAACTTCAATTTTGTTATCTACGCCAACAGCGATATCATAAGTGGTGAATCCTGCTTCGCCAAGACTTGCTTTTTGCTTGTCTGAAAGGAAAAGACCGGTTACGATAGCAAAGCCCTTACCGTCCTCTTCTACAACGTTGTATTCAAGAGCGATACCGGACTTATTGGTATCATATTCTTCTTCTGAAGTGCTTTCATCACATGCTGTGATTGCAGTTACGCAACAAAGTGCGAGTACGATAGCTAATAGTTTCTTAAATAATTTCATAGTTATCTCCTAAAAGAGCATAATAAAATGCATTTTGTAAAATACTTTGTATATTGTAGCAAATAAAAGGTAGTTTGTCAACAGTTTTTTTCTAATTATCTAAAGATAAATAAAAAAATGAAGGGCTTTTTTGCACGCTATAAAGTTTTTGCACTATTGCTAAGTAAGTCAGGCTTATACGACAAGCAGTAGATACGAGCAGTTGGCAGGAACAACGATAATTCTTGATGGGCGCGCAACTATCGTGCGTAACCCGAATAAAGCGCATCTTTCGTGACAATAGCGAAGTATATAGGACTTATGCAATAAGCACTAGATACAAGCTAGAGCAGGCGTTTTAGTTTTGAGCGCAGGGAGCGACCTTGTTGGTCGCAGGAATGTGAGCAAAACTAAAAGAACGAACTATAGCGCCGTATATAGGGCTTATTTACAGCCGGAACACCTCGCACAATCCCCACTACACCCCCCCTTACCGCACTTTTGCCCGGTTGCACCGTATACTTTACCACTGTATACGCGGGATAAGGGTTCACCGCATTTTTTACATAAAGGTGTAACTTCACTGCTTTTTACAAACAATTCCGTTTTTTCACCGCATTTTTTGCATTCATATTCAAAAACAGGCATAAAAACACTCCTAAAGTAGGGCTATAGGTCGATTAACGGCAATTTAAATACCTTAGCCATTTCTTTGATTTTATATATTATAACACTATTTTCACCATTAATCAAGTGTAATAATTGCGCTGTTAAAAACATTTTCTTCAAAGATTTTTTTCACCTGCTTTTTATCATTACCGAAACAAGATATAAAAAGTTCTTCGTTTAACTCTTTAAATTTATATTTGTCATATACTCTTTTTAAATTTGGGAAAATATCACCGCACCGTTGCTCTATGGTGTAAAACAGTAAATACCCCTTATAATAAACGGTAGTAACATATTCCTCTTTGGAAGAAAAGCAATTAAGAGGCTTTTTCATTGCCCCATCTACTCTATTTCCCAACTTGTTTTGCGCGCGGTTAAAAGCGGAAATTAATGTTAAGGAATATTCCGCGTGTGCCTTTTTACTTCCACTCTTTTGTTTATCCAAATAGCTTTGGGCTAAAAATTCAGTTATTCCCTCATCTAAATAAGCACTAACGTATTCGTTAAACAAAAAGGAAATGGGAAAATATTGATGGCAAACCTCGTGAATTATGGCATACTCATAATCAGATATACTTTTACTTTCCCCCACTACGCAAAAAGCGGTATATTCCATTCCCCCATACTCGTAAGGCGACTGCGCAACCGTAAGCACGCAATAAGGATATTCGCCTATTTTTTCACCCAGAAAACTCAAGCACTCAGTAATTATTTGCAATTTTTCTTCAGGTGTCTCATCATTATAATAGTAATAATTCACTTGAGTTTCATTCCATTTATTGCTTACTATGTTATAATCTTTTGAAAGCGCGCAGGAAAAACTTTTAACGTTAGCGGACTCATAACAATAGGTGGTTTTCTCGCCCATATTTTCTATACCGATAGCCTTAAAACCGCAAGCAACACTCATTACCGAAGGCACAGTAAGATTTACGCGCATATCACAAAAATCACTGTAAAAAGGATCGCCTATTTCCGTATAAGGCTGTTTTACGTATTCACCGTTAAACACGCAGGCTAAAGGATAAAAACAAGCAAGATTAACAACCTTTTCGGTCACACCTAATCGCCGTGCAGAATTGGGAAGATTGGTTAAAAAATCAACCGTTAAAGTTAACTGCTCACCTACTTTACAATCACTTGGTAAAAACACCTTTAGATACTCATCTTCATCAGTTAACGTATATTTTAAAGGCTCGCCTTTAAAGCAAACGCTATTTATCTCTATTGCACAATCTTCTTCCCCTTGCGCATTGGGATATAGCCAAAACAATACCTCTTTTTTATCGCTTTTTAAAGCAAAATTATATTCCATAGTCCCAAAAACTTGCCCATTTTGATACTCTATATCAATAAAATACCCGTCTATAGGTCGATTATCAACACTTTCACAAGATGAACACAAAAAAACAAGAAGTAAAATACTGCATAAAACACACAAGAATTTTTTCATACAAAAAGACCTCACAATATTTTACTGCAAGGTCTTTTATTTTATTACGTTTTATAAAAATTCAATCCGGCAAGCGGTTAATTTTTTTGTTACTTCTCACTTGCGCTAAGGTACTTATATGGTGAAATTTTACTGCCATCCTGCCAAACTTCAAAATGGAGATGCGGACCGTCCTTATATTCCTGCCTGTTGTTATCAGACACGTAGCCAATAATAGAGCCCTGAGCAACCTTATCACCTTGAGATAACCCCTCTGCAACTTCAATACCGTTATAAACCGTTTTTAAGTTATTGCCGTGGTTAACGGTGATGGTAGTACCAGTTAAATATGAGGTTGATATGCTTTCTATTTCACCGGCATACACCGCTTTTACACACGCGCCGTAATCTGCACCAAAATCTATTGCCAAATGCCCGGTGTAAACGTTAAGCGTTTTGTTATACACAACTGATGCCGCGGTATAATCGCAAATCACGGTAGCATTTTCAACCGGCACGATAAAATTTATTACCGTTTGAGTGGGCTTATCTTCAGGCTTGTTATCCTCATTTTCGTTACCGCCCGGTGCAGCAGAATCCTCTGTTCCGTTAGAAGAGGTAATATTCCCACCCGTTGAGTCCTGCGGTTTTTGCAAATTCTCACTTTGCCCTGCAGACTGCAAGGTATCCAGCGGTTTTTCATCCCTAATAAATAAAACCGTGCTTACCGCAACCACCGCCAATAGCAGAAATGCAAAAACTAAATAATAAATATTCTTTTTAAAAAAATTGTTTTTTGAATGCTTTTTTGCCTCCATTTTTAAAAACCTCCTGTTTTATATGTAGATTATTGACCTCTTTTCTATTTTTTAAACACAACCGTAAAAATTGATGCGTTGCAAACAACGTTGTTTTTATAGGTATAGAACTTTTTAAACACAACCTAAAAAACTTTAATAAGAGCCGAAAAGCAGTGGCGAGCCAATAGATATACCCCTTTCGTTAGTAACCATATGCAAGTTAACCTTATTGCCGTTAATAACGCAAAAGTTTGCTATTAGTGGCGAATAATAGTATTCACTTTTTCCCCACTCACCCTCTTCCTTAAAAACGAGAGTTGCGTTTTTGCTTGCTATTTGCCCACTTGCCCAATTTAAAGAGCTTTGTTCACCCATTAACGAATAGTCCAAAAACACGCTTTGCCCCTTTATACCTCTAAGTTTTTTTATTTGCTCTTTTGCACTTTTTGCGTTTACCGTTATTATTTTAGCATTGCTGGATTGCGAATATAAATAAAAGGTATATTGCCCTTCATCGCAATCAAAAAAGGGCTTTGGCGCAAGATAAGTAAAAGCGCACCAGCTAAAAACGGTAGCAAAAAGAATAAATGCCGTTAACTTTTTAACGTTTTGATTTTTCATCACTTTACCCTTCCTACGTTTTCCCCTAAATTATTTACCTTGCAACAAAATTTTATACCCAAAAAAAATTTTTATTTTTATTTTTTGCCTTTTGGCAGTTGATTTTTTTTTACGCGTAATATATACTAACAGTATTACATACTGTTCACGCCCTTTAACTAAACGGTTATAGGGCTAAAATTTTGCAATAATACTAAAAAGGCAAGGCAATTTATGGCAAAAACTATTGATATGACGACGGGCTCGCCATTTAAAAAAATATTTTTATTCGCCCTTCCGCTTGCTATTGGGCACATGCTTCAAACGCTATACACTTTGGGGGATACCCTTATAGTTTCCCTTTCAAGGGGTGATTTAGCAGTTACGGGCATAAACTTAACCAGCTCTCTTATATTTTTAGTTAACGGCTTTGCGCAAGGCTTTACAGCAGGCTTTGGTATAAAGCTAAGCCAGTACGTAGGGGCTAAAAAGGAAGATTTAATGCGCAAAAGCGTTGCAACTTCTCTAATTTTAACCACCACCGTTTCATTAATTTTAAGCGTTATTTTCGTTTTACTTGCTCCTGCAATTTTAACGTTAATGAAAACTAACGAGCAGTTTATGGACTATGCGGTTGGTTATATTCGCGCCATATTTGCAGGTATTTTATTCACCTCTATGTATAATCTTTCCGCACATTTTATGCGCTCTATGGGAGATAGCAAAACCCCACTTATTATATTGATTATTTGTGCATTTTTAAACATCGCTCTTAACAGTTTACTTTTTGTTACAGACCTTTCTTCTGATTGGGCAGGCTGGGCAACTGTTTTAAGTCAAGCGATTTCTGCAATCGTCGGTTACGTTATCATATTTAAAAAGTATCAAGTTTTAAGACTTACAAAGCAAGATTTAAAGCTAAACAAAGCATTCTGCTTTAACCATTTGGCAATTGGCCTTCCAATGGCATTCCAATCCACAATAACCGCAATAAGCTGTATGGTGCAACAGGTTGCGTTTAACTCTTTGCCGGACCCAGACTGTGTAATGGCGCAATCTACCGCAAATAAAATAGATAATTTGTTTTCTGCCGTTTTATTTGGTTCTACGGCAACTATGGGTGTTTACTGCGGACAAAACTACGGCGCAAACAAGCTAGACAGAATTAAAAAGGGCGTGCGCGCTTCCTATCTTATGGGCTTAATATTTACCGCAGTGAGCATGGGAATGAACTTCATATTCTGCAAACCGCTTTCTAGACTTCTTTTATACGGTGCCAGCGATAAGGTTATAAATTTAATCTTCCAATATATTGGCATTCAATCCTGCTTTTATTATGCTTTATGTATTCTACTTTACACGCGTGAAAGCTTGCAAGGGCTTGGCAAGTCCTCGCTTACCGTTATAGGCGGGGTTACAGAGCTGTTTATGAGATGCTTTGCATGCTTCGTGCTTGCTAAAAACTTTGGCTATTTAGGCGCGTGTTTTTCTAATAGCTTGGCTTGGGTTGGCGGTATGATTTGTTTTGTTATATCCTTTAACGTGGTAATTAAAAAAATGCAACAAAAAGAGCAAAACGGCACCATTTTTACCGCCTAAACAACTAAAAAATAGGGCTATAGGTCGATTATCGAAGGTTTAAAGCATTAAAGGCAAAACACATAATTTAATAAAAATAACAAAAGAGTGAAAGAATGGTTAAAATTCGTTCACTCTTTTTTATTGCTTTTCAACGTAAAAAACACCGTCTAACGTGTTGTATTCATCACTTCTTATCTTGCGCTTTTCTAATAATCTCTCACCTTCATAAATGCAAATATAGCCCTCGCTTATAAGACCGTTTTTTGGATAAATATCCTTTTCTTCACCGGTGACCTTTGGCAATATTTCCCTTTTGGCTTCCTTTACCTCTAGCACCTCAGAAATAAGTTCATAGCGGTAAGGCGATGTTAAGCCGTATATTTGAAAGGTAAGTTGATTACCGTCGCTTATTCCGCGAATATAAACTGGGGCACCGCTTTCATTTTTAATTTTTAAGTCACTTACGTAATCGCTTACCATTGCATCAAAGGATGGGGGAACGTAATCCACCCTTAAAGAATGCCTGTGACACTCTTCTATGGTTAGCCCTGCAAGAAGGGCTGCGTTATATAGTGTTGTGGATACCTGACAAACACCACCGCCAACACCATCTGCAAACTTACCTTCAAAAATAACCTTTGCAGGTAAAAAACCGCGCTCTTCACTTCTTAGTCCAACGCACTGATTAAAGGAAAAAGTTTCACCGTTACCGATTACGTAACCGTTAATAAAACTCACCGCTAGTGCTATATTATTTTTTCTTTCTTGGGAAGAATAGGGGTATAAGGTAGTATATTCCGCCCTTAAATTTGTTTGCTTTTTAAGCATAGAAAGTGTTGTTAACGCACTTATAGGCTCACTTTTAATAAAAATTTCTGTTTTACCGCTAAGCAATGCTTGCTCTATTTTTACCCGTAGTTTTTTTTCGTTTATAACCCTTCCCTTCTTTTCTGAAGTAAAACTAAAAAGTTCTTTTTCGTTTGGATGAAATAAAATAGTAGCATTAACCGGTGCAACCAAGCTATCTGCAACGATACGGTCTATTACCCCTTCCTTATCTAAAAAATCCAAGCCGTTCAATCCGTAATAAAGCTGTGGCGGATAAATTTTATATATTCTACCGTCTGCGTGAATTGTGAAGCTTTCAAAATATGCGTTAACACCCTTAATAAAAGGTGCAAAAGCAGTAAAACAAATACTTAGCGATAAGCAAACGGCAATAAAAGCCAATTTTGTTTTTTTCATACGTTTATTATGATTAACTGAAGATTACTTATACTTGACAGTATAAAAAAACGAAAAAAGAGCTTAAAAAAAAGAAAAATACCCCTTTATTATGCCCATTTTACAAAAAGTTACATATTCAACCGTTGACATTAAATAAAAAATGTTTTATACTTGAATTAAGCGTAAAATCTTTAATTTTAACGTTAGTTAAAAAACTATAAAAATAATCTAAATTTAGGAGGTCTTTTATGTCTAATATTTGGCATGATATTTCACCCAAGAGAATCACCCCCGACGATTTTATTTGCGTTATAGAAATTTCTAAGGGTAGCAAGAAAAAATACGAGCTTGATAAAGAAACGGGTTACATCATTTTAGATAGAATTTTATACACTTCTACCCACTACCCTGCAAACTACGGCTTTATACCCAGAACGTACGGCGATGATAACGATCCGCTAGACGTTTTACTTATCTGTGCGGAATCGCTTGAGCCCATGTCTTTAGTGCGCGCTTACCCCATTGGCGTTATTACTATGATAGATAACGGCCATAAGGACGAAAAGATAATAGCCATTCCCTTTGACGATCCCAACTATAACCAGTTTAAATCTTTAGAAGATTTACCCGTTCACTTATTTGAGGAAATGCGCCATTTCTTTAGCGTGTATAAGAGCCTTGAACATAAGGAAACTGCCGTTAACGAGGTTATGGATAAGGAAGCAGCTAAAAAAATCATACAGGAAGCAATAAACAACTATATAGAAAAATTCTGCAAATAAGAGCAGTTTTCCCAAAAGGAAAATTACCGCGTTTGCAGAATTAATAAGGACAAACATGAGAAAGACGAAAATTATATGCACCATTGGACCTGCCTGCCTTTCTGAACAAACGCTAACTGCCATGTGCAGAGCGGGAATGAACGTTGCAAGACTTAACTTTTCCCACGGGACGCACGAATATCACCAACAGGCAATAGACCTTATTAAAAAGGTAAGAGAAAAGCTTAACCTTCCCATAGCAATAATGCTAGACACCAAAGGCCCTGAATACAGAATTAAGACCTTTGAAAATGATAAAATAACCCTTAACGACGGCGATCCCTTTATTTTTACAACCGAGGATTGCGTTGGATGTAACCAAAGGGTTTCAGTTAACTACTCCCATTTAACGGACGATTTGTGCGCTGACGATATCATTTTGGTTAACAACGGGTTGGTTAAATTTAAGGTTGATAAAATTGAAGGCAACAACGTTTACTGCACCACTATTGCAGGCGGAGAGCTTTCCAACCGCAAGAGCATGAACTTCCCCAATAAGCTTTTAAAGCACGACTTTTTAAGCGAAGCAGACAAGGCGGATATTTTATTCGGTATACAGCAAGGGATTGACTTTATTGCGGCTTCCTTCGTTTCAACAAAAAAGGACGTTGAGGATTTAAAGGAGTTTTTAGTTGAAAACGGCGGAAAGGACATAGATATTATTGCAAAAATAGAAAACCGCGCTGGCGTTAACAATATAGAGGAAATTTGCACCGTTGCGGACGGCATTATGGTTGCCCGCGGCGACCTTGGCGTAGAAATCCCCTTCGTGGAAGTTCCTTCCGTTCAAAAGCATTTAATTAAACAATGCAGGCTACTTGGTAAAAGAGTTATTACCACAACCGAAATGCTAGAATCTATGATTCACAACATTCGCCCCACCAGAGCAGAAATTTCTGACGTTGCTAACGCCGTTTACGACGGCTCCTCCGCAATAATGCTTTCAGGGGAAACGGCAGCAGGTAAGCACCCCGTTGAAGCAGTTAAAAATATGGCGGAAATTGCATTGTTTACCGAAAAGCATATTGATTACGACAGATGGTTTAAAACCACGGAATATAAAATTGCAAGCAATCTAGACGCTATTTCACACTCAGTTTGCTCTATGGCAATAGACGTTAAGGCAAAATGCGTCGTGGTAAACTCTTTATCGGGAATAACCGCAAGAATGGTTAGTAGATTCAGATCTCCCGCAGTTATTATCGGTACTACCACAAGCGAAAAGGTTTGGCGTAAGCTCAATTTAAGCTGGGGCGTTATTCCCGTTTTAAGCGAGCAATACCCCTCGTTGGAAATAGTGTTCTTTGAAGGCTTAAAAACCGCAAAAAATCTACTTCGCCTATCCAAGGGCGATAACGTTGTTTTAACGGGTGGCAGAACGGACGGCATACCCGGAAACACCAATACTATTAAAGTTGAAACTATAAGGTAACGATTACTTAATTTTATACTAGAGATTAAAAAACAGAGGACGTTATGGATATTTTTGATATTCTTTCTATGATTGGCGGTCTTTGCTTATTCCTATTCGGTATGAACGTAATGGGCGATTCGCTTGAACGCAGAGCTGGAAACGGGCTTAAAAGCTTGCTTTCTAAGCTTACCCAAAGCAAGCCCAAGGGCTTTTTAACAGGTCTTGGCGTAACGGCAGTTGTTCAAAGCTCATCTGCAACTACCGTTATGGTGGTCGGCTTCGTTAACTCCGGCATAATGACCTTAAGGCAAGCAATAAACGTTATAATGGGTGCAAACGTTGGAACTACCGTTACCGCTTGGATTCTTAGCTTAAGCGGTATTTCAAGCGATAATATTTGGGTTCAGCTTTTAAAGCCCACTTCATTCACTCCGGTACTTGCTCTTATAGGTACGGCCTTTATTATGTTTGGTAAAAGCAGTAAGAAAAAGGATACCGGCACTATTTTATTAGGCTTTGCAACCCTTATGTTCGGTATGGATACTATGAGTGGCGCAGTTTCCGGCTTAAAGGACGTTCCACAGTTCCAACAGCTTTTCCTATTATTTAAAAACCCCGTTTTAGGTGTTTTAGCAGGTACAGTTTTAACCGCAATTCTTCAATCAAGCTCAGCATCAGTTGGTATTTTACAAGCGCTATCTTCAACCGGTCAAATTACAAACGCGGCAACAATACCCATTATAATGGGGCAAAACATCGGTACTTGCGCAACGGCAATGCTGTCATCTATGGGAACAACCAAAAACGCAAAGCGCGCAGCGGTAGTTCACCTTGCGTTTAACGTTTTAGGTACTGTTTTCTGCTTGATAATATTTACTTTAATTGCAAATATTGCTAAACCCTTAATTCTTAACGAAGGCGCAACACAATTAAGCATAGCCCTTTCACACACGGCGTTTAACGTTTTATGTACCGCAATTATGCTTCCCCTATCTTCATTTTTAGAAAAGATAGCAATCAAGCTTGTTCCCGATGCTAAGAAGAAGGAAGAATTTGCAGAGCTTGATCCCAGACTTTTAACAACTCCCCCTATCGCATTACAGCGCTGTAACGACGTTCTTATTACTATGGCAGAAACTGCTATGGAAGGCTTAGATAAATCACTTGATTCACTTCTTAACCTTGACCTTACCTACGCAGAGGATGTTCGCATTACAAAAGACAAAACAAACCACTTTGAAGATATTTTGGGAACTTACCTAGTTAAGCTTAACGAAATGAAAACGAGCGACGACGACAGTATTACCATTTCTAAACTTTTAAAGCTTATTGGTGATTACGAAAGAATTTCAGACCATAGCGTTAATATTATAGAATCTGTTGAAGAGGTTTTAGAAAAGGGAATTCAGTTTACAGAGCAGGGTAAAAAAGAGCTTAAGGTTATTTGCTCTGCCCTTTCTGAAATAGTTCATCTTGCCTACGAAAGCTTTACCGAAAACGATATTAAGAAGGCTTACGCAGTAGAGCCCTTAGAACAGCTTATAGACGAGCTTAAGGACGCTCTTCGTAACAACCACATAACCCGTTTAAAGGCGGGCGAATGCTCTATTGAGGCGGGCTTCGTTTGGTCAGACATTCTTACCAACCTAGAAAGAGTTGCAGACCACTGCGAAAATATTGCCCTTTGCATAATAGACGGCGAAGCAATGAACATGAACGCTCACGAAGCGCTACGCTCACTTAAAAAGGTTAACCCCCATTTTGAAGAGCAATACAATAGCTTTAAGCAAAAATATTCTATTTAATACCCTATTAAGTAAAAATATTTTATTTAAATATTTACCGTAAAAATAAACGCCTTTAGTAAAAGCAAAACTAAAGGCGTTTTTGTTTTATAGAAGCAAAAAAGTGGCGATATAGGTTGATTATCGCCACTTTTATATTTTATTTATGTTTTAAAATTAAGTTCTTTTTGCAATCTCATTAACGGGAAGCTTAGGTGATCTATCGGGAGTCAATAGGCCGTTAACCTCTTGTTCAACGTCCGTAACCTGAGTATAACAATAACCGCTGATATTCATCTTCTTAATAGCTTCAATAAGTGAACCGAAGCGATTTAAGAATTCTTCGTCGTTCTTAACACCAACGCCGTAGCCCCAGCATTCGTTACCGGTATCACGAACGTATGCGGTACCGCCGAACTCACTCATAATAATGGGCTGTCCTTCGTATTCATAATTCTGTGCGAAAGGTAGATGCTGGAAGGTGCCTGCATCGCCTTCTACAAGCTTATAGAACTGATCGTAGAAGCCGTAGAATTTTTCGCCGTCTTGCTCGTAGTGGTGCAAGGTTAAAATATCGCTCTTTGCGTGAACCCAACCGTCGTTAGAGATAACGGGGCGCATTGTATCGAAGCTCTTGGTTAAATAATATAAACCGGTTGCCAAATTTTGTTGCGCTTCGTTTAAGTAAATATTTCTTACACCCCAGCTTTCGTTAAATACAACCCAAGTAACAAGTGAGGGGTGATTGTAGTTTTGGCGAACGATTTCCATCCATTCGCGAGTTATATCTTGAGTTGCAGTATCGCTTGCCCAATGGTTAGAGGGAAGCTCACACCAAACGGTAAAGCCTAAAATATCTGCATAATAGAAGAATCTTTCATCTTCTACCTTTTGGTGTTTTCTTACGCCGTTAAAGCCCATTTGCTTGCAAAGCTCAATATCCTTTAATATAGCTTCTTCACTTGGAGGGGTAATTCCTGATTCCTTCCAGTAGCCTTGGTCAAGAAGAAGCTTTGCGTAGAAGGGAACGGTGTTGAATAAAATCTTACCGCCTTCTGCTCTGTAATCACGAAGGCCAAAGTAAGAGCCTAAAACGTCTACTACCTTACCGCCCTTTAAAACGCTAATATCAACGTCGTATAAAGCGGGGTTCCAATGGCACCATTGCTCTACCTGATAGGTAAGCTTATTGCTATCTAAACGAACGGAAACGGTGGAATCTATATCGCAAGCAGAAACTACTGCGGATTGAACGTGCTTGCCGTTATAGGAAATATCAAAACGAACTTCAACGTCCTCTGCGGGCTTAGAAACCTCACAGTCAAAGCGAACGCTGTAATTTTCTAAACTGGGAGTAATCTTTAAGCTCTTTAGGTGAGTTTTATCAACGTATTCTAACCAAACACTCTTATAAATACCGGTGGTTTGAACGTACCAGCAACCGAAGTTTTGTGATTCCCAACGTTGTTTACCCCTTACTTGAATGGGATGATTATCGTCATCACAACGAACGGTTAAAACGTTTTCTGCTTTAGTAAGATAATCGGAAACGTCAAAGGTAAATCTAGAATAAGCGCCCTTATGAGAGCCTACTAAACGGCCGTTTACATAAACGGTGGTAATATAATCCGCCCCGTCGAAGTTTAAAAGAGTTCTTTTACCCTTCTTACCGGAAATAATCTTGCTATACCAAACGGTGGGATGCATCTTTTCATCGTGAATACCGCTAAGCTCCGTTTCGTAAGCAAAGGGAACGTTTATTTTTAATGGAAGCTCGCCTTTAAGTGCGTTAACTGCCTTTACGTCTTCAAAGCCGAAGGCCCATTCACCGTTTAGGTTAACCCAGTCTGTTCTAACTAACTGAGGACGAGGATATTCGGGAATATAACATTTTGTGTGTTTCATTTTTATCTCCTTATAAGCGTAAAACGTTATTTTTTTATATATAATATTTTTTTTCTACAAATGATAACATAACAGTTTTTTATAAAAAAGTCAACTGTTTATTGCAATCAAGTTATATTTGTTCAAATTTAAAATTCTTTAAAGTGATACTTCCTTCAGATACGAATATACCAACCTTACCATAGGTAAAGGCGTTTTTATCACTGCCTTCTAAAATTAGCTCGCCGTCTAAATAAACCTTAAGAGTATTACTTAAAGCAACCACCTTAACGGTGTGCTCGTTACCGTCTAACAAATTAAGCTGTCTGTTAGCGGTAATCAAGGAAGAACCGTAATCATACCTGTAAAGAGCAAGTAACTGAGAGGACATTTTTAAATAATAGCCGCGCCAAGGACTGGTTGCCTGTGCACTATGATAAGAATAATCGTTACTTCTTATCATAAAGCCAACCTCTAAGCTTTCACTGTTTGCAACGTAAGTAAATTCCGCCTGATAATTACTCATACCGCGACCGCCCCAAACGGCAACAGCATCATCACCGGCTTTATTTGCACTGGTTAAAACCAATTCGCCGTTAGCATAAGTAACAGAGCCCCTTAATTTTTCAAAAGCTTCTAATGATTGGCTTTCGTTACCGCTTGCGTTAGCTTGAACGTCAAACCAAATAAACTCCGCACTACCGCTAACAACTTCTACCTTCATAGTGGTAACACCCTGAGTAAGCAACGTATTACCAAGAGAAATATTGCAATTTTGAAGGTTAGGAAGGTCTACGTTTAAAACACTGTTACCAACCGTTATTTTTAGTTTTGCATCTGTAGCACTTAAAATTCTTGCAGAAATAGAATGCAATTCGCTTTTTCCTATATCAACTGCATATTTAATCCAATCGCCATCAGTTAAACAAACGGCATTTTCTTTTTCTTCGCTAACCTTAATGCTTTGCTTTTCGCCAACCCTGATTCCGCCCTTAACAACCTCTGCATACCTTATAGAAAAGCCTCTGTTTTCGCCCTTTAGGTATGAGGTTGCAGGAAATCTTGCAGAAACGTTCTTAATAGCTTCAAAATCGCTTGTTCCAAATACGTCGTTAGTAAAGGCGGTATATTCAACACCTTCTTCACTTAAATAACCAATTAAACCGGGTGCTCTTTGCGCGGTATAAGTAATAACGCGCATTCCATTTAGGTAAATATAACCAACACCGTCACCGTTTTCTACTCTTACGGTAACTAGGTTGCCTTGAGTGTAGTTAACTGAAGCGCTTGCTATTTGACTGCCGTTATAAGCAAGATTTAATAAATTATTTCCAAAGGTTACGGTGTAACCGCCACCAAAGCAAATTGCTTGATTTTGACTTGGCGTTAGGTTAAATTCAGCAGTAAAGTAGCCTTCACTTTCGCCAAGAGTGTAAATTCCGTTATTCAACGTTAACTCGCCACCGTTTTTAGCCTCTGCCGTAGCCCTTGCGGGAACTGCTACCGGGCGGTAGGTTGCGCCGTTTGCGGTAAGTAAACTTCCGCTCGCAAAATATCTATCCACGTTATACCTTCTGCAAGGTCCGCCTGAAACGAAGGAATGATAAGCGGTGTAAATAGAATCTAAATCCGGCCCGTTTACGTTACTGCTATGACCTAAGCCGTAATGTTCCGGAGAGGTATCTATAATAGTGATATTTTCCGTGGGCTGAATGAATGAGCCTAAATCATTTAAATTTTCGGCATACGAATAACCTATTCTGTAGCCTTTAGAGTTTACGTGGTTTCCGCAATAGGTAAGATAGCTAAATGCTCCACGGCGAATAATACCGGGGCCTTCTATCCAATGCCCTAAATTAGCATCCTTAACGCTTTTCGCCCTTGTAATAGTGCTTGGTGAAATATCGTTAACGTTAGTAATCTCATTATATTGTAACCCCGCAGGGGTAACGGTGTGAAGAATATAGAGCTTTCCGTCATCACTAACGTAAAAAGCACCGTCTATTCCCATACCCATATTTCCGTAATCCAAATCGCTTTCATCTAAAGATGGGTTTTTACTTACTAATTCAAACCCTTCCGTAGGACTTTTAGAGCGATATATGTAATGCCCCTTTCCCGCACGGGATTGGCACATGTAAAAATATCCGTCGTAATAAACAACCTCCGGTGCATAAGAGCCGTGAGAGGTCGCTTCCGTTTCTGCAACGGCAAGACCGGCATAGGTCCAATTTATCATATCGTCTGATACGAATACCTTAACACCTTTGAAGGCATCGTTCGTTGAGGGATACATATAATACTTGCCGTTCCAACGCATAACGAATGGATCGCCGATACCGTAATCCTTACCGCCCGTCCAATTATTCGGGCCCCATTGACCTTCTATATCCTGTTGGTTTACGTATCTTTCGTTTACGGTTGGTGTAACCGCTATTTCCTCCCCCCTAACGAAGTTATCTTCAGTAGAAGATTGGTTTTCATCTTTACAGGAATAAGCGCCCACCGCAAATATTGATAATCCAGTTAATAAAGCCAAAATCTTTCTCCCTTTCATAATTACCTTTTCCCAAAATTAACTTTTGCGAATGCAAAATAATTAGGAATATGCGGAATAGAGTCCACTACCCCGCATATTCTCTTTTATTACTTAATTAGCCGTATAGCTAATACTTAAGAGCAAGGCTTACGCAATGATGTTGCTAAAGCAAATGATATTTGAATGATAATCAAATGATGTTTTGCTTCCGCAAAATGATGTTCACTACCGCGCGAATTTAGGGATAGCTCTTATTATAGAATAAGGCTTCACCGATAGCGCAAGCTACCCTCATCTCTATTTTTAATAAGCCTTAGATGCGAGCAGTTGGCACAAACAACGAGTATTTTACGAGGGCGCGTACTTGGCGTACGTAACCGACGTAAAAATGTAGTTTTTGTGACAAATGCGA